>DJWQ01000033.1 GCA_002441045.1 Firmicutes bacterium UBA6226
AGTAAATCTATTCAATCTAAGTAAGAGAGTGTTATATGACGAGGAGGGAAAATGAAGGTACTTATTACAGGTTTCGAACCATTTGGCGGTGAGAGAATTAATCCATCGTATGAAGCTGTAAAAGGCATTAAAGCATTTGAAGACGTAGAAGTTATAAAAGCATGCCTTCCAGTCGTTTTTGGAGATTCAATCACTAAACTGGAACAACTCATTGATCGTCATCAGCCTGATATCGTCATCTGTGTGGGACAAGCAGGTGGGCGTCAGGGGCTGACGATAGAGAGAATTGGTATTAACGTAGATGATGCAAGGATTCCTGATAATGAGGGAAATCAACCTATTGATGAAAGAATCGTCGATGCTGCTCCTGATGGTTTTTTATCAAACTTGCCAATCAAAGCCATCGTCAATGAGTGGTCAATGCAAAATATCACTGGAAGTGTGTCCAATTCTGCGGGGACTTATGTCTGTAACCATATATTATTTGGATTAATGGAAATGAGACAAAGAAAAACCCCCCAATATAAGGGAGGCTTTATTCACGTACCATTTATACCCGAGCAAAACAACGAACCTTCTATGGCATTAGAAACCATTATTAAAGGTCTAGAAATTGCCATCGAAACCAGTGTAAAAGTCCAGGTGGATCTAAAACAAACTCAAGGTACAATCTGTTAGCCTTTAAAAGGTGCCATTCCTAAGTTTGCAAGTGCATCAGCGCGATGATTGAGTTCTATTAGAGATAAAAATGACTCTTTTGATAGAGAAGCATTGTGTTCTTGATTAAACTTGGTGAGCCACTTATTGACCTCAGCCGTTTTGTTAGGATCTAAATGTCCCTTGATTTTGTAAAAGCTAACTTTTTCAAAAGATTCAACTAAATTAACTAAATTTTCCCAAAGAGCCTTATTTTCTACAGGCTCTTTTTTTGAGGTTTGCCAACCATTCAAACGCCATTTATGATACCAACCTTGCCTGAAGCAGTTGACGACATAGGCACTATCTGAATAGATATGCACGTTTATTGTTTTAGATTTTAATGATTGTAAAGCTTCGATAGCAGCAGTAAGTTCCATGATGTTGTTGGTCGTCGTTGGTGCGCCACCGTAGATTTCTTTTATTTGATCTTTGTATTTTAAGACTGCTCCCCAGCCACCGACGTTGCCTTCTTGACCATTTCCCGAGCAAGCGCCATCACAAAATATGATAATATCCTTCATAATTCACCTCATGACTATTATAGCAATTACACGTGTGGCTTACAACTAAATGAATGTGGTGAATTTAGCAGAAAATTTGCACAATTCAACAAAAATTTGATATTATAAAAAGGTAGCAACCATTACATTTAGGAGGCAAGGACATGTTTAAAAACCATCATGAGGTACAAGAGTTTTGCCGCAACAATGAAATTGAGTTCATTGATTTTAAATTATTGGATTTAGCAGGTAGATGGCACCATTTAACCATTACACCACGTCGGTTTACCGAAGAGACTATTTCTCAAGGGATCGGTTTTGATGGATCAAGCTACGGATTTTTAAGCGTTGAAAAATCGGATATGGTTTTCAAACCGGATTTGGAGTCCTATTTTATTGATCCTTTTAATGAGTCAAAGACTTTAGTCTTTATGACACGACTTTTTAAGGTGGACGAAGAACATTATAGATTTGAGAGCGATCCGAGATTTATTTGTGAGAAAGCCATGTCATATATGAAGGACATGGGCCATGCGGATCAAGTGCTATTAGGACCTGAATTCGAATATTACTCTTTTGATAGATGTCAGTTTGAGTTGACGCCACAAGCCTCTGGATTTTTGGTAGATACACAACAGGCGGAATGGCACTCAGGCAAAGTAGAAAATAACAGTGGTTATATTGTTGCCCATAAGGGTGGCTATCATGTGGATCGACCAAAGGACATTAACTTTGATATGAGAAATGAAATTGTCAGCTTACTAGAGCAAGTTGGTGTTCCAGTAAAATATCATCATCCTGAGGTGGGTGGCCCAGGGCAGCAAGAAATCGAGCTTGATTTTGAGGGTCCAGTTATCATGGGTGATCGATCGATGCTTGTAAAATACATTATAAAAAATACATCGCATTTATACGGTAGGACTGCTACCTTCATGCCCAAGCCAATCTACGGCGAGGCAGGAAGTGGTATGCACGTACACATGCAATTGTTAAATGAGGGTGTAAATCTTTTCTATGAAAAGGGTGGCTATTCTAATATGAGTAAGATTGGTTTGTATGCAATGGGTGGAATCCTCAAGCACGCGCCTTCTCTTATGGCTTTCACGAATCCATCGACGAACTCGTTTAAGAGATTGGTACCAGGTTACGAAGCGCCTGTAAGCTTGTGCTTTGGTACAGCCAATAGGAGCTCAGTGGTTAGAATCCCTGGCTATGCTATCGAACCTAATAGGAAGCGATTTGAATTTAGACCATCTGATGCAACAGCAAATCCATATCTGGCATATGCAGCTCTGATGATGGCGATGTTTGATGGCATCGAGAATCAAATTGATCCTATAGAACAAGGCTATGGGCCAATTGATGTGAATATATTTAAGTTGACTGAAGAAGAAAGAAGAAAGATAGGTGCTTTACCAAAAGATCTTTACGAAGTAATAGACGCCATCGAAAACGATCAGGATTATCTACTTAAGTCAGGTGTTTTTACTAAGGCAATCATCAAGGATCAAATCGATTATCTAAAAAAAGAAGCGTTGGCTGAAGGACGACAGCCATCAGCGCGTGAGTATAAAGCTTATTATGATCTATAAAATGTAATATAATAGGCTCTTAAAATTGCAAGGCACACTTGTTTTGATGTTAACAAGTGTGCTTTTGTTTAGAGAAATCACTTAAATTTCATTGTCATTATGTCCATATAATGAGATAATACAGTATAAGCCAGACGTTAGAAAAGGACGTATTTATGCACAAAA
>DJWQ01000196.1 GCA_002441045.1 Firmicutes bacterium UBA6226
CACCTTCATCGTCAGGCTTACCAAAGTCGGATGCCAAATCGATTAAAAGTCCAATTACCTTCGCATCGGGGTTGCTACTTGAAAGTCTCTGAACAAGACTCTCAGCCTTAATGATGCGCTCATAGGCCTTTTCAAATATCTTAAGTGTGATTTCTGGATTACTGATCATTACCTTATCAAAGGATGATTTCTCAAGAGTACTGATGTGTGTATTTTCCAGTGCAACTGCACTGAAATCAAACTCATCTTCCTTTAGCAGGTTAAAAGCGCCAATAAAGTCACCTTCTGATAAAATGTAAAGGATTTGCTCTTTTCCATCCATCATGTTCTTAAAGATTTTGATTTTACCCGTACAGACGATGTAGAGCTTATTTGCTTTTTCTCCTTGTGAGAAAATAACGTCGCCTTTTTTATAATCACGTGAAGAAACCCCTTCCGAGATCTTTTCAATTTCTTTATCGTCAAGACCTGACAGTAAGGGGATGTTGTTTATACATAATAGTTTTCCGCATTTTATACACTGATCGTGGTTGCATTTAACTGATAAAATAGGATCACCTTCCTACGCTATTCTAGAAAGCGTCTTTTTTTTTCGCACATTCAGCTTTTCATTGATTTCTTTCTCGAAAATATTGGCGCGATCTTGATTCATAGCTGGAACTGTTTCTAACTGATAAGGGATATTTAATTGAGAATATTTTTCAGTTCCAGCTTTATGATAAGGCAAAATGTCAATTTTATCAACTTTTTTTTGAATGGGTTCAATGATATCGAGGATTTCTTCAATAATTTCACTGCTATCAGAATAGCCCGGCACCATGACATGACGTATGGTTACAGTCCCGTCAAATCCTTTGCTGACCTCTTGAATAAAATTTCTAATCCCACTCATATCTAAACCTGTGATTTCTTTATGCATTTCTTCTCTTGGATGTTTGATATCCAGTAAAATGTGATCGGTTACTTGAAAGATCGCCTGATAATAAGCCATCTGCCCATAGCCCGAAGTGTCAACACAGGTTGTGATGCCTTCTGCTTTAAGTGCTTTAAAAGCTTCAAGTACGAATTCGCCTTGCATAAGTGGCTCGCCACCCGAAAAAGTAACACCACCGCCTGACGCCTTGTAATAGCTTTTATAACGGCTTGCAAGGGCAACCACTTCTTCCGTTGTTATGGTTTTCTCTCCCTTGAAAGACTGAGAATCTGGGTTGTGGCAGTAAAGACATCTTAAAGGACAACCTTGTAAGAAAAAAACCGTTCTTATACCAGGACCATCAACCAGCCCCATCGTTTCTATCGAATGTAATTTTCCTGTCATTACGACCACACACCTTTCTCTTTTTATATGATTCATTCCTCATTTTTTCCGATTTCTCGGTTTTATCTCTATTTAATATTTGCACATGATTCTTATCGAAAATTTAAACTATCCAAAACGCTATAATTTCATGCGTATCAGACTTGATCTATACTCTTTCATGGAAAGTTCTTCTGATGACTTCTTCTTTTTGTTCTCTCGTCAATCGGTTAAAGTGAACGGCATATCCAGAAACTCTAATCGTTAAAGTTGGGTATTTCGCTGGATTTTCCATTGCATCGATCAAAAGTTGACGTGATAGAACGTTAACATTGAGGTGGAAAGCATCTTTTCCAAAGTAGCCATCTAAAAGACCTGCTAAATTGTTCTCACGATCTGCTTCTGAACGTCCAAGCGCAGTTGGTACAATTGAAAATGTATTTGAGATACCATCTTGGCAAACGCCTTCAAAAGGAAGTTTTGCAACTGAGTTAAGCGATGCCAGTGCGCCCATTTGATCACGACCATGCATTGGATTTGCACCTGGTGCAAATGCTTCACCCTTTGCTCTACCATCAGGTGTTGCGCCTGTTTTCTTACCATAGACGACGTTAGAAGTAATGGTTAATACAGATAAAGTTTTTTCTGCACCTCTGTAGGCTTCATGCTTTTTAAGTTCACTTGAGAAGAACTCAAGTACCTCTTTCGCTAAGAAATCCACACGATCATCATCATTACCAAACATCGGGAACTCACCTTCGATTTTAAAATCGATAGCGATGCCCTTTTCGTCTCTAACCGGTGATACTTTAGCATATTTAATCGCACTGAGTGAATCAGCCACGATTGATAAACCTGCTACGCCGAACGCCATATAGCGATGTACATCTGAATCATGTAATGCCATCTGTCCTTTTTCATATGCGTACTTGTCGTGCATAAAGTGGATCGTGTTCATCGTATTTACATAAAGTTCTGCAAGTGATTGCATGACGGTTTTAAAATTCACCATGACTTCTTCAAAATTTAAAACTTCATTTGTTTGATTTGCATCCACTAACTTTGGTACACCTGTTAATACGTTAATTACAGAACCATCTTTTTCTCTTTTATATTCATCGTTGCCTTCATTAATCGCATAGAGTAACGCTTTTGCTAAATTGCTTCTCGCTCCAAAAAACTGCATGTCTTTACCGATACGCATCGGTGAAACACAGCATGCGATACCATAATCATCACCATAAATCGGTCTCATTAGGTCATCGTTTTCGTATTGAATAGCGCCTGTATCGATAGACATCTTTGCACAGTAACGCTTGAAGTTCATAGGAAGCGCCTCTGACCATAACACAGTCATGTTTGGTTCTGGCGCTGGATCAAGGTTAGTAAGTGTATGCAAAAATCTGAAGGCTGTTTTTGTAACAAGCGTTCTACCATCTTCACCTACACCGCCAATTGATTCTGTCACCCATGTTGGATCTCCTGCAAACAAGGTATTGTAGTCAGGTGTTCTAAGATGACGGACCATTCTTAATTTTATGACCAATTGATCGATCAACTCTTGTGCTTCAACCTCTGTAAGTAGGCCAGCTTCGATTTCTCTTTCAATATAGATATCTAAAAATGCGGTATTTCTACCGAGAGACATCGCAGCGCCATTGTTTTCTTTAATCGCTGCAAGGTAGCCATAGTAGAAGAACTGTACTGCTTCTCTTGCCGTTTCAGCTGGCTTTGTAATATCATCTCCATAGCTTTTTGCCATAGCTGTAATTTCTTTTAATGCAGCGATTTGCATAGAGATTTCTTCTCTGTGTCTGATATTGACTTCAGTTGCAGGTGCCTTCTCAAAATTTCTTAAGTCCTTTTTCTTCTCTGAAATCAATCGGTCTGTCCCATAAAGTGCAATTCTTCTATAATCTCCGATGATGCGACCTCTACCATAAGCATCTGGTAATCCAGTTAATAGACCAACTGATCTAGCAGCTTTCATGTCAGATGTATAAGCGTCAAACACACCTTCGTTATGTGTTTTTCTATAAGTTTTAAAGTCATCCGCCATCTCCGAGTCCATATGATACCCATAAGCTTCAAGCGACCCTTCTAGCATTCTGAAACCACCATAAGGATTCATGATTCTTTTAAGTGGGGCATCTGTTTGAAAACCCACGATGACTTCGTTTTCTTTTTCGATGTAGCCTGGTTTAAATGCATCAATACCTGAAAAAACATTTGTTTCAATATCAATGATGCCCTTTTCAATCTCTTCTTCAATTAAAGCTTTTGATTTCGCCCATACCTTGCTTGTTTTATCGCTCATTTTAACCAAGAAAGCATCATCACCTGTATAAGGTGTGTAATTTTTTTGAATAAAATCTCTTACATCTATTGAATTTTCCCAGTTTCCCTTTACAAATTCCCTTTTCATGTGTACCTCCGTATCTGCCGAATCCTCTTATCTTGTATACATAATACTTAATTCTTGAGTTCATTATACGGTCTTTCCCATTTTAAATATGTGACTGGACGCACACTTTTCGATTTTTTTACCCCTTTTTTCATGACATTTTCTTCATAAAGTTAATCTAAACCTTACATTGGACTAATCTGTTTTTCACATTCATAGGTTAGTATTAAGTCGTACCAACAAACAACCCAAACAATCGCATGATGATTCGCTTTAAAAAATAGGAGTTCAGATGCTTACTCTCAAAAACCTTCTCCTCAATCAAGATAAACAAATTTACCTTTTTTTAAACGCTGGGTCAAAACACGACTTTATCGCAAAAGTCATGCGATGGATCACGCCTTTGGGTGACACGGTGACTGCTATACTATTCGCACTACTCGCACTGATGCTCACGCCAATTTTAAATATGCCTATAGGTCTTTTGACGGTTTCGACTCTGTTGATTTCACAGATTCTTGTGCAATCTATAAAGCGAATCGTCAACCGTCCTCGGCCGTATAAAAGCATTAGCTTTTCAAACGTAACGCAGCCCCCGGCATGCCAGTATTCCTTCCCATCAGGACATACAGCGTGTGCCTTTACCATAGCTTTGTCGTATGCTTTCAGCATCCCCTCGCTCACCCTATTTTTTATGTGCATCGCTTTTTTCGTTGGTTTATCTAGAATTGTTCTAGGTTATCATTATCCAACCGATGTGCTTATAGGGATGCTGCTTGCATACCTCTCCCATTCAATAACCTTACTCCTTCTGTTCCCGTAATGCGAAGAACATCATTGGAACAAAAAGAACCTAGTACATCCTGCGTACTAGGCTCTCCTACTTTTTTGATTGATTTAATTTATAAAGCTTCGTTATTAGTTAAATCGTTTCCGTACCGAGATCATCTACCTTTGATTGCCTACTTTGATGTCCAGTACCCTTGTTATCCGTCGTATTCGATACTTGCTTATCTACGGTCAAAACGGGTTCAGGTTTAATATCAACCTGCTTTTTAAAAAGGAGCTCATAGAATAAAACAACAGTTACGATGGTAATAATGATCGCAAAAGGTAGTCCTGTTGTGATAACAGCTGTCTGTAGGATAGAAAGCGCTTGTTTTCCCCCAATGATCAGTAGAACTGCAGCGATAAAACCTTCCATCAATGCCCAGAAGATACGTTGACCGACTGGCGATTTAATTTTACCACCGCTGGCAAGACTATCGACAACCAAAGAACCAGAGTCACTTGAAGTCACAAAGAATGTTACTACTAAAAATACTGCGAGAATATTGACGATTAGCTTAATGATGTCTGAGAAAAATGGTGCATTGATTAATTGTATCATTTCAAAAAGTGCAATTGAAAGGTTAGAATTCACCGCATCAGTAACCGCACCAGCAGTTGCAGCATCCACATGTAATGCAGTAGAACCGAAAATACCTAACCATATGATCGATAGAATCGTAGGTACAAATAATACCGCAGTGATAAACTCTCTTACCGTTCTACCCTTTGATATCTTAGCAATAAACATCCCAACAAATGGGCTCCATGATATCCACCATGCCCAGTAGAAGATCGTCCATCCCTGTGCCCAGCTTGCATCATACTGATTCACATTTAGTGATGCGTCTACAAATCCCGTTATATA
>DJWQ01000242.1 GCA_002441045.1 Firmicutes bacterium UBA6226
AAAAAGCTCGACACCTTTAACGATGGGGCGACTACCAGCGATGGTCATAATGACGATAACGAACATCGGCTCAGTAAATGAGAGCGATTCAACGATATCTACAAATGATTGCCAGTTGTAATAGTAAGCTGTGAAAAAAGCAAGAGGAATCGTCCATAAGCCAAATACAACTTCAATCTCACCTAGAAAGCTGAGTATACCGGATTGAATTTCGCCTAGATGTGAATGATGTTTGTGCGCATAACTTGAAATAAAAGTAGTTAGAAGTGCGTGAACTATTGCAAGAAAAAAAATAGCAGTGGCAATATAGGAAAAGGGAATCAGATTTTTCATTGCAACACCTCATTTTGGTCATAAGTAAATGAATAACAGTCACCTTGGTAATACCCACTATTATTAAGTCAAAAGCATCAAATTTGCTATAACGTGATTAAAAAATTCCAATAGGGTATATTTATGTAAATCGATATGTTAATTACATTAGATACACCCATTTTGGGTTAGAGGTGTGCTATGACACGTAAAAACTACGATCAAATGATTCTTGAGCGAGTTGAAAAGAGTTTTGACCTAATTATACCAATTTCCGCCATCATTGCAGTCATTAGCTCTTATGTCGTTTCTATTGCTGATAAAAAAAGCAATTTTATTTATTATGATTTAATAATATGTGTCTTTCTTATTGGCGTCTATTTTTTTAGGCATAAGATCAAAATACATATTAAGATCATAATTGTAGCGCTTGTAACCACTTTGCTTGGAGCAGTATCTTTGATTCAAAGTGGATTTTCTGGTACTGGCGTTATTTTAATTGCGCTCAGCAATCTTGTCATTGTAAGCTTTCTTTCAAAAAAACTAGGTTACTACTATACCATTCTATCCATCTCGATTTTTTCATTGCCACCGATCTTATTAAAACTTGGTTTAATTAACTACAGTGGAAATGGTGCGTATCTACTAAACAATCGTTCTGAATGGTTCTTGCACATTGTTGCATACTTATTGTTTGGTATGGTAATGGTAGTTAGTATTAATGCCATAAAGGACTATTTACTT
Source organism: Firmicutes bacterium UBA6226 (assembly GCA_002441045.1). The sequence continues at coordinate 1,057 of DJWQ01000242.1, forward strand.
GAAAATATTAATGAGGGGAAAATTCACTCAGAGCAATTGACTCAGTTGGCATATTTTGATTCGTTAACTGGGATCATTAACAAACATCGATTCGTTGCAGATATGAATCAAAATAAAGTCAATCAAGGCTGGATCGTACTTCTTAGTATTAGAGGCTTAAACTTAATTAACTCTATCTATGGTAGTGAAGTGGGTGACAATGTTATTAAACACGTCGCTAAACAGCTAGCTCTAAGTTCTAAAGAAGGTGAACTTGTAGCTAAAAGTGGAGGCAATGAGTTTATCTGGTACAGTAGATCGACGGACTCAGAAGTAATGATGAATCGATTGCTTATTCTACTTGAGAATATACATGCATCAGCTGAGTCAAATGACATGCCAGCAAAGTTTAACCTAAATATAGGTTTTGCAGGCATTGATGAACCCTATGAGAACATCGCTAGAGTCATTCAAAAGTCATCCATAGCACTTGAACAGTCTAAGTCTTCCAAGGGTGCTAGTATCACACGTTATGATTTGCAGCTTGAAAACGTTTTTAGAACCGAAGAAGAAATGCGTAGATTCCTGTTGAAAGGGATTGAAAATAACGAATTTTACATTAGCTATCAAGAAAAAAGAGACTGTGTTGAAAACAAAGTTGTCGGACTCGAAGCACTTGCTAGATGGAACTCGCCTGAGCTAGGTGCAGTATCTCCAGGGGATTTCGTCCCAGTCATCGAGAAGGCAAGCCTAAGCCAGATTTTTGGAAATATGATCATTCGTAAGGTTTTAGATGAGTATGCCATTCTTGAACAGCAATACGGAGAAGGTGTTAAAATATCAATTAATATCTCACCAGTACACTTATCTTCTGATGAATTTAGTAGTTTTATTATTAAAGAGACACTTTCTAGGGGGATAAGTCCCGAGCAAATTATCCTTGAAATTACAGAAGATAGTTTAATTGAAGATTTTGAAGGTATATCTGAAACCTTGTACACTCTAAGAAAAGTTGGTTATCGTATTTCGCTAGATGACTTTGGCACTGGATACTCTTCCTTGAGTTACTTGTCTAGATTGGGATTTGATGAACTTAAGATTGACCGCTCATTTGTTCAGATGATCGGTAAGGATGAAAGAACCATAAATTTGGTAAGAGCAATCATCAACCTCAAAGATACGTATGGAATAGATATTGTCGCTGAAGGGGTAGAAACGGTAGATCAAAGTGAGGTCTTAAAAATGTTAGGGTGCAATGTGCATCAAGGCTTCTTATTTTCGAAACCAAAACCAATTGAATTGCCGCTGAGAGGTTGACATAAGAATGTTAAGTGTGACGTTGGGTTTCTTGTGCTGACTTTTTGAGAAGGCCACGCAATGTTAATTTTAATTAACATATGGTGTAAAAAAACAATAATAAAGACATAATAAATGCGATTTTACATGGAAATATGATCATTTTTTATAAAAATCATAAAAAAAATCAAAAAAAATTTTAATAAAATTTTAACTAACTTTGTTAAAATCAATTGTCAAATTCTATAGATATGGTAAAATCGTAACTGAGGAATGTTTTACAAGGATTATATATATATTAATAAGGGGGTCCTTAATGAAAAAGGTATTATCTTTCTTAATGGTACTTATGTTAGTTGCGTTAAGCGTACCAGCTTTCGCTGATACAGATGCTACTTCTTCTGCATCTGAGTCTTACACTGAACCTACTACTACAACTACTACAACTACTGCTGAGCCAGTTGTTGAAGGCAACGCTGTTGTTTACACAGTAGTTAAAGGCGATGTATTCTGGAAAATTGCTAAAGACAATGGTTTAACTACTGCTGCTCTTTGGAAATTAAATCCACAAATCAAAAACCCTAACATGATCGAAGTTGGTCAAAAAATTATCGTTAAAGCTGGCGACATGACTGAAGTAACTACTCCAGTTG
>DJWQ01000255.1 GCA_002441045.1 Firmicutes bacterium UBA6226
CCAACTCTATGTGAACATTATAGTTCGGATAATTATCTTTTATCAAACTGATATTGTTCATAACAACGTCGAACACACTACTATCTTTCATATAAAAAATTCGATTTTTATCATTTATGTCTTTTGGTCCATCAAGACTGATTAGTACAGAAAATTTATTTTTATCTAAAAATTCTAATATTTCTTCATTTAATAATGTCCCATTTGTGGTTATAGTAAATCTTATTTTCCGTTCACCAATTCTTTTCTTAATCTTCTCAACAGTATATTTAATCAGTTCAAACTCGAGCAATGGCTCTCCACCATAAAATCCAATAGTCAATAACTCATTATCAATAGATTTATTAACGAGCATATCAATAGCTAAAGCAATCGTTTTTTTTGTCATACGCTTATGATTATGTAAACGATTAAATCCTTCATTGTATGTATAAGGACAGTATTTACAGCGTAAGTTACAATTTTGAGTTACTTGTAATGACATAAAACTTAGCTTGCGATCAACAAAATCATCGAGAATGACTGAAAAAGGATGAAAATACTCTAGTGGTTTATTACTTGAGATCCTTTGACTTTTTAATAGATTTTGTAGATCATTGCAATTATCAAAGTTTTGTGCAGTCAAATCATTTACCTTTAACAGATTATATAACTCTTCCGATATTTCATTAATGCTATTACTATTAACATCATAGTAATAGTATCTATTGAAAGTTTTAAATAATTTTATAAAAAACACATTTTACTTGTATGATTGTCAAAAAATCATACTCTCCTTTCTAGAAAAAATTATGTAAACACAAATCAAATTTATCAATACAAATAAAGTTTGCGACTTTATGATAATCATCATCCCTATCACTTAAATACTCAACTTGTAAATTCATTGTGATTATCAATATTGCACTGCAAATCATCAGTTTAATGTATGTATTAAAATTCACACAAACCTCCTTTGCTTGTAGTTAATTTCATTGTATACTTAAAGTAAATAAATATTTACCCGAATAGATTCGGGGTTGAAAGGTGATTTTATGTTTTCAACACTAGATTTTAAAGAATTTGGAGAGCATGTTAAACAAGTAAGAAAAAACGCGAAGTTTACTCAAAAATACGTTTCAGATACAACAGGTATTAATATTGATACAATAAGAAGAATTGAAAACGGATTAGTAATTCCAAAATATGAAACATTAGAACTTTTATCTAATACATATAAAATTGACTTATTAAAATTACTATCTAATTTACGTCAAATTAACCCAATATTCAAATTGTATAAAGAATTAGACCAAATAATAATTCATTTTTCGAATGAGTCAAGCTACAGGTATGATAAAATTAAAAAGTTAATAGATGAAAATACCGATATCGGTGTAAACCCTTTAGATGCATTACTTTTGTCCGAGTTTATTACCATCTCAAAAATAGTTTTGAACGAAATTAATTATGATTATGACTTTGTATTAAACAAGCTAAATGAATTAATGAAATTGGCAATCCCAAGTTTCAACTTTAAAAAGTTTAATCAATTCTGCTATTCGGAGTTCGAAATCCGTATTTTAATTCTCCTCGGCATTACATATCAAGATAAAAATAAATCTGCTCTTTCCATTGAGATTTTTGAATTTTGTTTAAACTATATGTTATTAACTACATCTAATGATGATTTAAGTAGCCTTCAATTAAAAATTAAACTCTATTATAATTTATCATATGCACATTATAAAATAGAAAACGATCTTGAATCACTTCGCTTTGCAGATTTAGGTATAAGCCTCTGTAACAATCACAAAGTCCATTACCTTTTAGAGATGCTTTTAGTAAGGAAAGCAGTTGCACAGTTCTACTTAAAGAATGATGAATATATGCATTCTTTTTATAAAGCACTATTTTTATTACAGAGTCTTGAACAATATGATAAACTTGATTACTTAATCAAAACTACAAAAGAAAAACACCATATAGATTTAACTGAAATCTATACAGTGTTAAGAAATTATATTTAGTATTTAAGTTTAAAATTCTTTCCTAAACTTCATTTGCCATTCCTGCCATTTATCCATGCCAAGAATATGATACGGCAAAAACTCTAGTCTTTCCCTGCTTGGATGCTCGGTCAGAGCATCCAAAAGCCTTTGTTGTGCCTCAGTGTCATTATGCCCATTTAAAACCACTTGCCTGATCCAGTAAGGTTTCTCTGTTTTCTTTAAATGTTTTAAAACGTGCATCGGCTTTTCCATGCTGTGTCCCGTTAGTGACTTATGAAAGTCCTCTTCTGTCGCTTTAATATCCAAAATCACTAAATCAACCGCATCGATCAGCTTCATAGCAGCCTTATCGGTTATACTCCCTGACGTATCCAGCGTAATGTGAATTCCGGCTGCTTTGAGTGCATGGACAAGCGGTATCAACGCCTGTGCCTGCATCAAAGCCTCACCACCAGAAAAAGTAACGCCGCCACCATTTTTACAATAGGGTTTGTACCGTAAAGCCAAATCATATAAGCTTTGCAGCGACATGACGTCCCCATCACCCACACCCAGTCGCCATGAATCTGCATTATGGCAGTAGGCACAGCGCATAGGACACCCCTGTAAAAAGATGACGGTTCTTATGCCTGGCCCATCTAGTGCGCCTAGGGTTTCAATTTTATATACTTCTACAAACCGATCGATCAATTTAAACAAACTCATGATAGGTCCGACTGATTACTTCTAGCTGCTGTGTTCTACTGAGGCGATGGAAATTGACAGCATATCCTGATACGCGAATGGTTAAGTTGGGATAGTTTTCAGGATGTGCCATTGCGTCCATGAGCTTTTCACGACTTAGTACATTGACGTTGAGGTGGTGGGCGTTTTGAGTGAAGTATCCGTCCATGATGGTGACTAAATTGTCGATTCGTGTCGATTGATCTTTGCCAATGGTTTCTGGTCTGATAGAAAATGTACATGAAACGCCATCTCTACAGCAATCAAATGGAATCTTAGCCACAGAGTTAAGCGATGCCAATGCCCCCTTGGTTTCTCTACCATGCATTGGATTTGCTCCTGGTGCGAATGCCTCTCCCGCTTTTCTACCATCCGGTGTACTGCCTGTTTTCTTTCCGTAAACCACATTTGAAGTAATGGTGAGAATCGATAACGTGTGCTCTGCTTCTCGGTAGGTCTTATGCTTTCTGAGTTTCGTGATAAAGCGCTCTGTAAGTTCTGATGCAATCGCATCGACTCTATCGTCATCATTGCCGTATTTCGGAAAATCACCATCTATTTGAAAATCTACCATCATTCCCACTTCGTTATAAATCGGCGTCACTTTGGCGTATTTTATAGCCGATAAGGAATCAGCGACCACGCTAAGTCCTGCCACGCCAAACGCCATGTAGCGATGGACCTCTGTATCGTGTAATGCCATTTGCGTTTTTTCATAGGCATACTTGTCATGCATATAGTGGATGATGTTCATGGTGTTCACGTACTTTTCGCAGATCCAGTCTAGCATCTTGTCAAAGGCTTGTTCTACGGTTTGATAATCCAAAGCGTCTGTGGTAAGCGAATGCACGTTTAACCCTGGAGCGATTTGCTCTCCTGTAAACTCATCCCTTCCATCGTTTAGAGCCAGTAGCAGTGTCTTCGCTAGGTTGCAGCGCGCGCCAAAGAACTGCATCTCCTTGCCAATGCGCATCGCAGAAACACAGCATGCGATCCCATAGTCATCGCCGTAGAGTGGTCGCATAAGGTCGTCGTTCTCATACTGGATGGCGCCTGATTCGATGGACATTTTCGCACAGTATTTTTTAAACGGTTCAGGTAGCGCCTCTGACCAAAGTACCGTCATATTTGGCTCAGGTGCTGGCCCCAAGTTCGTCAGTGTGTGCAAAAATCGAAAGGTCGTTTTGGTGACCAAAGTTCTGCCGTCGAGAGCCATGCCACCTAAGCTCTCCGTAATCCACAGCGGATCGCCAGCGAAAAGCTCATTATAATCCGGGGTTCTGAGCTGTCTCGCCATTCTGAGTTTAATGATAAAATCATCCACCAGCTCTTGCGCAGCAGCCTCGTTTAATTTTCCAGTTTTGATGTCTTTTTCGATGTAGATATCGAGAAAAGTACTGACTCTTCCCAGTGACATGGCTGCACCATTTTGCTCTTTAATTGCACCGAGGTAGCCATAGTAAGTCCACTGAATGGCCTCTTTGGCATCTGATGCTGGCTTGCCGATATCATGACCATAGGCAGCTGCCATTTCTTTTAATTTATATAAAAAGTCGATTTGTTTATAGAGTTCTTCGATCAGTGTGATGCTTTCAGCAAGCATGGGGCTATTTTCCCTTTGTTTCTTGTCCGCTTCCTTTTCAAGGATGAGGCGATCGATGCCGTATAATGCGATGCGTCTATAGTCACCGATGATGCGTCCTCTTCCATAAGCGTCTGGTAGTCCTGTAAGAATTCCCGCTGAACGTAGCTTTTTAATCTCGTCTGAGTACACTCTGAACACGCCGTCGTTGTGTGTGGTTTTGTAAGCAAAATGCTCTTCCACTTGCTCAGATAATTTATATCCGTAGGCTTCACAAGCTTGTCTCGCCATTCGGATACCACCGAAAGGGTTGACGCCGCGCTTTAGTGGTGCATCGGTTTGAAGTCCGACGATTAATTCTTTTTCTCGATCGATATAGCCCGGCTCATATGAAAGTAAAGATGAGACACGGTCGGTATCAATATCAAGGACACCACCTGCACGCACTTCTTCATGCATTAGATCCTGTACTTCACGCCAAATAGCGTGCGTCCTGTCTGTTGGCGTCGCTAAGAAAGCGTCATCACCTTCATAGGGTGTGTAATTTTCGATGATAAATTGTCTAACGTCAATGCTCTTTTCCCAAAACTTTTCTTCTTGATTTGATCTTTGC
>DJWQ01000151.1 GCA_002441045.1 Firmicutes bacterium UBA6226
GATTTAAAAACTGTTTTGCATTGCAGTAGCCAATGCCAAGCACTTTACCCATCTTATTTCTAAGCACTGCAGAATGTGGATAGCCCTCAAGCTCAAGTGTAATCATATCCTGCTTAGTAAATGATACTTCAGAGATCTCTATTAAAGTTCTAACTTTTGAAAGTGCATCTAAAATACTCTCAGGAGAAGCATTCTCTATCCCGATATCACCCTTGTACTCAGCATCTTCTCGACTTAAAAACGCATGCTTACAGTTAGGACAACGCTTTGCAATGCGTTCTCTAATTCGTTCACCAGCATGATCTGGGTCAGTAAAAATAATAATTCCCGTGGTCTTAGCTGCATACTCAATCTGTTTAAAAATCTTTTCATTCAATCCAAAACCACTGGTTGTAATGATATTGCATTTTAATGCTTTTTTAACTGCCGCTTCGTCGTCTTTACCCTCAACGACAATCGTCTCTTTAATTTGTTCCATAGACTCTCTTTCTAGCCCATTATGGCTACTCGTTTATATTAAAAAATCTCATTGCATTTTCCTTGGTTATTTGGGCCATTTCATCTAAATAAACCCCTTTAATATTCGCCATTCTTTGACAGGTGTGGCGAACATACATTGGTTCATTTCTCTTGCCTCTATACGGTTCTGGTGTTAAATAGGGTGCATCTGTTTCAATCATAAGTCGATCTACAGGGACAGCTTCAACGACCTCAACCGTTTTTCTAGCATTCTTATAGGTGAGTGGCCCTGCTATAGATATATATGCGCCAAGCTTAACGTATTGCATTGCCAGCTCCTTACTACCAGAGTAACAATGCATCAAAACGCCTGTCTCAAACTGATGCTCTTCTTTTAATATTTTAAGCACATCTTCGTTGGCATCTCTATCGTGTATAACGACAGGTAAATTTAGCTTTTTAGCCAATCTAAGCTGCTCTATAAACCATTTCTTTTGAAGCTCTCTTGGGGATAAATCTCTATAATAATCCAGTCCAATTTCACCGATCGCCTTAACTTTAGGATTTTGAGCAAGCGTTTCAATCTCAGAAAGCATTTCTTCTGTCATCATTTCGACATCATGCGGATGAATACCTACTGCAGCATAGATAAAAGGGTAGAGATTTGCGAGTTCAACTGCCTTTTGACTCGACGGTAAATCTGCGCCCGGATTTAAAACAAAATCTATTTGATTGAGCTGCGTTCTCTTGATCATTAACTCGCGGTCATCATCAAACTGACTCGCGTCTAAGTGGGAATGTGAATCAAAAAACACGTTTACCTCCAATACATAACCAAATCTTCGATATATAACTTTCAAACACGCTATTGGATACAATTAACACACTAAATAGGTGTTTTCATTCAATTTTATTAATAATTTTCATACAGTCAACATCTTTAAAAAAAAATTTATCTACTTATTATATTATGCCTTAATCTCATAAAAAAAGAAATACCCCCATATGAATAACGGGGGCGTTTCAACATTAAGTTCTTCTTACTATTTTAGTTATTTTTACTATTTTAGTTATTTTTACTATTTTAGTTCTTTTTCTATTTAAGATACAGTACTCCCCTCTTAAGATACCGTACTTCCATCTTCAATATCAGCAGTTACAAGCGTTAGCTTTTCACCACTAGTCGCTGCAAGGATCATACCTTGTGACAGCTCACCTCTTAGCTTAACTGGTTTTAAGTTAGCCACAACGATGACATCCATTCCTACTAGCTCTTCAGGTTTGTAATTTTTAGCGATTCCTGAAACGACCTGTCTCTCCTCATTCCCAACTTTTAAAGTTAAAATTAAAAGTTTATTGGCATCTGGATGCGGTTTAGCAGCGATTACTTTTGCCACTCTTAAATCCACTTTAGCGAAGTCGTCTATTGTAATTTCTGGTTTTAAAGGTATAGAAGGTGCCTCAACTGCCTCCGCTTCCTTTGAAGCACCAGCAGCTGCTTCTTTTGCTTGTCTACTTAGTTCTTCTAAAGCTTCAAGTTCAAGCTTAACATCAATTCTTGGGAAAAGTGCTTCGCCCTTTTGTACTTTTGTTCCAACTGGATAGAGTCCAAACTGATAGGTTGTGTCCCATACAGTTAACTCACCCTCTTTGATACCGAGCTGCTCCCAGATTTTTCTTGAAGTATGAATCAAGAAAGGTTGAATTAACGCAGAAATCAATCGGATACTTTCAACGAGGTTATATAATACTGTATCGAGTTTTCCTGCTAACACTTCTTCTTTAGCAAGTGCCCAAGGCATTGTTTCATCGATATATTTATTTGTTCTTCTTACGACCTTCCAAATTTCTTCAAGTGCACCTGAAAAATCAAGATTGTCTAATTTTTTATCTACAAGATTGCTCGCTGAAGTCGCTACAAGCTTTAGATCCACATCAAAATCAGTTGCATCGCTTGCACTTGGCACGATACCTTCGCGATATTTTTCAACCATTGAAATGGTTCTTGATACAAGGTTGCCTAAATCGTTGGCTAAGTCAGCATTGATTCTGTTAAGAAGAACTTCATTTGTAAAAAGACCATCTTGTCCAAAAGTATACTCTCTCAACAAGAAATACTTAAGTGCATCAACACCATATCTTTCAATTAATACGACAGGATCAACGATATTACCAACGGATTTCGACATTTTACCACCCTCTAATAGAATCCAGCCGTGACCAAATACTTTCTTCGGAAGTGGTAATTCTAAAGCCATTAGGATCGAAAACCAAATAATTGTATGGAATCTAACGATTTCTTTACCCACTAAATGCACATCAGCTGGCCAAAACTTAGCAAAGTTACCCTCCGTCGCCTCTGGATAGCCAAGAGCAGTAATATAGTTGCTGAGTGCATCGATCCAGACATAGATGACGTGGTCGTTATCCATTGGTACTGGAACCCCCCAGTTGAAAGTCGATCTCGACACACACAAGTCTTCAAGACCTGGTTTGATAAAGTTATTGACCATCTCATTGATACGAGATTTTGGCTCAAGTATTTCTGGATTAGATTCAAAGAGCTCTAAAAGACGATCTTGATATTTTGATAATTTAAAGAAATACGCTTCTTCTTTTGTACTTTGTACCGGTCTACCACAGTCAGGACAGTTGCCATCTTTTAATTGAGATTCAGTCCAAAATGACTCACATGGCGTAC
>DJWQ01000152.1 GCA_002441045.1 Firmicutes bacterium UBA6226
GATTTAAAAACTGTTTTGCATTGCAATAGCCAATACCTAAAACTTTTCCCATCTTATTTCTCAGAACAGCAGAATGCGGATAACCCTCGAGTTCAAGTGTAATCATATCCTGTTTAGTAAATAATACTTCTGAAACCTCTATTAAGGTTCTCACCTTTGAAAGTGCATCTAAAATACTCTCAGGAGAAGCATTCTCTATCCCAATATCACCCTTATATTCTGCATCTTCTCGACTTAAAAACGCATGCTTACAATTAGGACAACGCTTTGCAATGCGTTCACGGATCCGTTCACCAGCATGGTCTGGATCAGTAAAAATAATGATTCCTGTCGTTTTAGCCGCATACTCAATCTGTTTAAAGATCTTTTCATTCAATCCAAAACCACTGGTTGTTATTATATTGCATTTTAGTGCTTTTTTAACTGCCGCTTCATCATCTTTGCCCTCAACGACAATTGTCTCTTTAATTTGTTCCATAGACTCTCTTTCTAGCGCAACATGGCTACTCGATTATATTAAAAAAACGCATTGCATTTTCTTTAGTTATTTTGGCCATTTCTTCTAAATAAACCCCTTTAATATTCGCCATTCTTTGACAGGTGTGGCGAACATACATTGGTTCATTTCTCTTGCCTCTATACGGTTCTGGCGTTAAATAGGGTGCATCTGTTTCAATCATAAGTCGATCTGAGGGGACTGCCTCAACGACCTCAACTGTTTTTCTTGCATTCTTATAGGTGAGTGGCCCAGCTATAGATATATATGCGCCAAGTTTAATGTATTGCATAGCCAGTTCCTTACTGCCAGAGTAGCAATGCATCAATACCCCAGTCTCAAACTGATGCTCTTCTTTTAAAATTTTAAGCACATCTTCGTTGGCATCTCTATCGTGTATAATGACGGGTAGACTTAATTTTTTAGCCAACCTTAGCTGCTCAACAAACCATTTCCTTTGAAGCTCTCTTGGGGATAGATCACGATAATAATCCAGTCCAATTTCACCGATCGCTTTGACTTTAGGGTTTAGTGCAAGCGCTTCAATCTCAGAAAGCATTTCTTCTGTCATCGTCTCGACATCATGTGGATGTATCCCTACTGCAGCATAAATAAAAGGATAGAGATTTGCGAGTTCAACTGCTTTTTGACTCGACGGTAAATCTGCACCTGGGTTTAAAACAAAATCTATTTGATTAAGTTGTGTCCTCTTTATCATTAAATCGCGATCGTCATCAAACTGACTCGCGTCTAAATGTGAATGTGAATCAAAAAACACGTTTACCTCCAATACATAAAAAATCTTCATTATATAACCCTAAACACGCTATTATATATCTATTAGACCTCTAAATAGGTATTTTCATTCAAAGATTTAAAATTTTTAAAAACTGTCATCTGCTTTAAAAAAAAATTTATCTACTTAATTATATTATGCCTTAATCTCATAAAAAAAGAAATACCCCCATATGAATAACGGGGGTGTTTCAACATTAAGTTCTTTTTACTAATTTTAATTTCTTTTTTTGATTAAGATACAGTGCTACCATCTTCGATATCAGCAGTTACAAGTGTTAGCTTTTCACCACTTGTCGCTGCGAGAATCATACCTTGTGAGAGCTCACCTCTAAGCTTAACTGGTTTTAAGTTAGCCACGACGATGACATCCATTCCTACAAGCGCTTCAGGTTTGTAATTTTTAGCGATTCCTGAAACAACCTGTCTTTCCTCATTTCCAACTTTTAAAGTTAAAATTAAAAGCTTGTTGGCATCAGGATGCGGTTTAGCAGCGATTACCTTTGCCACTCTTAAATCTACTTTAGCGAAATCGTCAATTGTAATTTCTGGCTTCAAAGGGATAGAAGGTACCTCTACTGCTTCCGCTTCTTTTGATACGCCTGCAGCTGCTTCTTTTGCTTGTCTACTTAGTTCTTCTAAAGCCTCAAGTTCAAGTTTAACATCAATTCTAGGGAATAGCGCTTCACCTTTTTGAACTTTTGTTCCAACTGGATAGCGTCCAAACTGGTAAGTTGTATCCCAGACGGTTAAATCACCCTCTTCAATACCAAGCTGCTCCCAGATTTTTCTTGATGTATGAATCAAGAATGGCTGAATTAAAGCAGAAATTATTCGGATACTTTCAATGAGATTATATAATACTGTATCAAGCTTTCCAGCTAATGCTTCATCCTTAGCAAGTGCCCAAGGCATCGTTTCATCGATGTATTTATTTGTTCTTCTTACAACTTTCCAAATTTCTTCTAGAGCACCTGAAAAATCGAGATTGTCTAATTTTTTATCTACAAGGTTACTAGCTGATGTTGCTACAAGCTTTAGATCCGTGTCAAAATCAGTTGCTTCGCCAACATTTGGTACCACACCATCACGATATTTTTCAACCATTGAAATGGTTCTCGATACAAGATTTCCTAAATCATTGGCTAGGTCAGCATTAATTCTATTTAGTAGAACTTCATTGGTAAAAAGACCATCTTGTCCAAAAGTATATTCTCTTAATAAGAAATACTTAAGCGCATCTACACCATATCTCTCGATTAAAACAACCGGATCCACGATGTTACCCACTGATTTAGACATTTTACCACCCTCTAAAAGAATCCAGCCATGGCCAAATACTTTTTTAGGAAGCGGTAACTCAAGTGCCATTAAGATTGAAAACCAAATAATTGTATGGAATCTAACAATTTCCTTACCCACCAAATGTACATCAGCTGGCCAAAACTTAGCAAAGTTGCCATCCGTCGCTTCTGGATAGCCAAGTGCTGTGATATAGTTGCTTAGTGCGTCAATCCAAACATAGATGACATGATCATTGTCCATTGGAACTGGAATCCCCCAGTTGAAGGTTGATCTAGACACACATAAATCCTCAAGACCTGGTTTGATAAAGTTATTCACCATTTCATTGATACGGGATTTTGGCTCAAGTATTTCTGGATTTGATTCGAAAAGCTCTAAAAGACGATCTTGATATTTTGATAATTTAAAGAAATACGCTTCTTCTTTAGTACTTTGAACCGGTCTACCACAGTCAGGACAGTTGCCGTCTTTTAATTGGGATTCTGTCCAAAATGACTCACATGGCGTAC
>DJWQ01000191.1 GCA_002441045.1 Firmicutes bacterium UBA6226
GAAAAGCAAACGCATTATATTTGCATCTATTGTGGTGCTAAATTTGATGAAAATGAGATTTTTTCTATCGGGGATAGATTTTATAATGCCAAATATAAAATAGTACATCATATAAAAGAACTACACGACTCACCTACAAAATACTTGATTTCACTTGATAAAAAGTCTGTTGGTTTAACCGATTATCAAAAACTTTTAGTGACAGATATGGCAAATGGCTTGTCCGATAAAGAGATGGCATTAAAGCATGAAATCACTCAAACAACTGTGAGAAATTTAAGGTTTACTCTAAAAGAAAAAGCCAAACAAGCCAAAGCTTATTTGGCACTCTATGAATCCATATTTCAGGAAACATCTGATTTTGCTCCCGTCCATAATCACGCAACAATGGTTGATGATCGTTACATCGTTACTTTAGAAGAAAAAGAAAAGATTCTAAAATCGTCTTTTGAATCACTCTCCCCTTTAAAATTGAAGGTCTTTTCATCAAAAGAAAAAAAGAAACTCATCGTGCTGGCAAAAATTGCTGAAAGCTTTGAACTGGATCAAAATTATGACGAACTCGAAATCAATCAACACCTAAAGTCCATTTACAGTGACTTCGCAACCATCAGGCGATACTTAATTGAATATGGGTTTATGGAGCGATCAAAAGACGGTCGCTCCTATAAGAGGAAAAATTAACTTTCAACAAACAAACGAAGAAAAAATAAAGACAAAGAAGGGATGCGTATGAATCATTTTACGGATGAAGAAAGAATTATTTTATCTAGATTTATAGATACAGAAGGCGTTATTCAAATTTGGCCTTCAAAGAGAGTCAAGCAAGAGATTATTTTAAAATATCTTGCTGGATTTTTTGAAAAAGAAAAGACCTACTCAGAGCAAGAAGTAAATCTACTCTTAAGTGGTCTTCATGATTTTAATGACTTATTTATACTAAGACGAGGTTTAATTGACGAGAAATGGCTTACTAGAGAAAAAGACGGTTCTTCCTATTGGCTTAGTAGATTTTAAACAAAGTGTAAAGTGCACTTGGAAACAATAAGTGAACCGCTAGTAAGATAACAGTAAGTAATGCAGCCACCTTATGCCATTTAAAAATGGCTTTTTTCTTTGTAAAGAAATAGGTGCCTCCTAGTAGAATCGTTATCGTTGCCATAAGACCCACTAATGATCCAGTATGTGGTCTTAATCCACCTAAAGCTAAGTATCCATGGAAAGGGGCAAGTACTAGAATAGCCAAACCCATGGGTTTGTGTAATTTCCTAAGTGGTTTAATGAGTTTTACAATGTCTTTGTTTTTATTTTTAAAGAGAACTTTATTGATGAGCCGTAACCAATATGGTGATGTTAAGGCAACAATAAGTGCAACGTTTATAAATCCTATAAATTCATATAACATAAAGCCTCCTTATTCTGCTAGCTTCCCGACCGCAGTGAGTTTTTGTAAGACGGATAGCCCATGTGGCGACTTACCTTTAATGATATCTGTCAAATCTTGTCCAGCTTCATAGCCATTGTGTTGACCGTTTTTCCATGGTTCAACGTTGGAAACATCATAGATAATGCCATCTACTGCGACGTAAGCTGGATTGCCATTTTTACCGTTAAACTGTGCCAATTCCTCTAAAGTGAGAACGAGTTCTGAGGATTCTGTCGTTACAACGGTATCAGACGACGCTTCTGACGGATCTGTGTTTTCTGACCCTTGTGTATTCTCAGAGCTTTGCATATTTTCAGTAGTTTGCGTTTGTGTAGGGGCTTCAGCAGTGGTTGATTCATTGTTGTTCGTTGAATTGCTGCAGCCAACGACTGCAAAAATCAATAGCAAAAGACCCACTAAAGAAGTGATTTTTTTATATTTTAAAGCATTCATTTTCATCGTATTACCTCCTTTTGCTATATATTCCCCTTTTATAAATTATGTATCAAGCAAAACAAAATATCATTAATTAGTAACAAAAACTTTACAAAAAAAAGCGGCTTTGATCTCTCATCAAATAGCCGCTATTGATTCATTGGTTTATTTTTACTTATAGAGCGAATGAGATGTCCACCTCCTCGAAAATACTTGAATCTTATCTCATATTTCTTTTCTCAAATGCTGAATTAGCTTTAGAATCTTATCTACCTTACTAAATTCAAGCAATTTTGGTTCGTGCCAACGACAAAGTGTCTCAAACATTACATACCACAGCTGATAATCTTCATATCGACTATAATGCTGAAGTGACGCGAGCTGCTTCTCCTGCCAAGGCTTTAATCCTGCAAAATGTGTCCCTTTCACATCACTTAATCTCGGTTGTGCATTAAATGATGCAAACCTTATATCAATGTTATGCCATTCTCCCGACCAATAATGTGTCATAAACTGCATTTCAGGCCAATCGAATTGACGGATCATGGCTACATTTTCGGGTTGTCTTATCTGCTTTAAAATGTCAACATACGCCTCATAATCTGGTTTTAGAACCCAGAGACATGCATTGACACCCAGATTTTTGGGATTTTCAGCTACTCTGTCGGTAATATAGCGGGGAATTTTTTCACCATGTGAACAAATAGGTTCGTACACATCATGCCATAATAATTTTCCATCTTGCAGGCTCGATTTTTCGACAAAATGCGCTTTTTCTTCGTTAATTATGCCTGCTGGTGTGTTGATATCAAACAGTTGATCGTAGTCACATATCGGTAATATGTCAGCATCAAGCAATACAATTTTCTTATACTTAAATCCCAAATCGCCATTGATACCTAATCGCAGCGCTTGAAGTCGTGTAAAGAGATAAGGTCGATCCTTACGACCACACTGATTGGTGTGCTGCACGACGATTTCCTCTGTGCAGACCACATAGTCAAATACGAGATTCAAAATGGATCTGCCTTGATCAGAAACATCCTTTGTAACCAAACAAACCAAATCTGCCCTTTGTGATTGATGCTTTAATGCATGTGCTAAAACGATTGCTCCTGATATAAAACTGTCGTTTCTCATTACAAATGTTACATATGCGTATGCCTTCATCTCTAGTCTCCCTTCTTATTGGGAGCCAGAGTAAGCTGATTTTATACGCTTTCGAATTTTTAGTTTTCATTGGACTCCCCTTTACCAGTTAATGTTTTCTAGTAAAGGGCAGTATTCCATACAGCATATATCATAATAGCCTCCTTTCAGACAATCATGGCTTCATATCGCCATTAATAGTCTATCACAGGAGGCTACTAATTATTGTGACGTTATCATAACAAAAATTTCTGCCATCTTTCTAAATCGCGCTGACCTTG
>DJWQ01000022.1 GCA_002441045.1 Firmicutes bacterium UBA6226
ATGCTATTAAAATCGAACATAGGTAAGATTTGAACATGCGTGATGCCCAACTCTTTCAGATGAGAAAGCCCCGTTTTCGTACCATCTGCTGTTTGTGTATCTGGCTCGATGACGCCTAAATACTTACCTGCTTGATCAATCCCTGATGTTGCGTCTATCGATAAATCTCTAATGTGCATTTCATAAACGATGATATCATTCTGACTTTCGACATTTGGACCATCATCTTCGGACCAGTTATCTGGCAGATCACTATTAAAATCGAGAACCATGGATCGATCGCCATTTACACCCGCTGCAGTGGCATAAGGGTCATAGGTTTCTTTAGTAATGTCTTTTCTTGTCACACCATAGGTATAATAAACACCATTTTGATCGCCATCAACTGTAACTTCCCAAACACCATTTGTATCCATGCTCATTGGTTGAGACTCAATAAATGTATCACCGTCACCGGTTTGGTAAAGATTTACGACCATTAAGTCTGCTGTTGGTGCCCATACTCTGAACGTCGTTTGTTCTTTTGTGTATACAGCTCCAAGCGCTTTATTACTCGTATAGGTGGTCTCAAATGCCTCAGAATCATATAACCCACTGATTTCTACAGGAATCGGCGTATAATCGAGATAATTCGTAATATAGGATTCATTTATATTGACTGCACCATCTAATAAGATGACAAAATTCGTCGATAGAGAGCTACTGCCTGAGCTCACAGCAGTTGGCTTAAGAGTTGCTCCTGATTCAGATATTAGACTAAACTCATTTCGAAGGCTTCCAGCCTCAATCGGTTTAGATGTGCTTATTTTAATAGTACCTGCATCAATAAAGCTCGCTTTAAGGAATTTCGGCGATAGATCAATCTCTGATTCTGAGTAATACACATTCTCTACACCTTGAACCAAAAATATTTCAATATTACCTTCAGCATTTTTTGCATCGATACTAACAAATCGATCAGCATCGACATCCTTTGCTTCCCATTCCCCTTTTCTTACAATAAATCCGATCTCTTCAGCTGAGCTTATTCCCTCTAAAACAAAATCAGCTTTCTTACCAAATGCGTCATCCGAGTTGAATGCGAAGCTTTGCCCGTCCTTCCCCTTCACCCAGATCCATAAATTCCATCCATCATACTGCTCATCAAATCGATGATAATGTACGGTCATATTGATTTGATCCTCAGAGGCTGCATTTGATATGACTTCACTTGGAAGAAGTAGCACCATCATTACAACTAACAACAAAATACTAATCCACTTTCTCATAAATCCCCCTCTTTGTGCAATCGGTTGCACGGATTATTAGTACTATTATATCAAAACAAACTATCTTCAACAACAATCATTAATCATATAAAAAACCAACTCGTTTGACTAAAGTTAACTTAGTCGAACCAGTTGGTTTATTTTTACCATATATGAGATTTCTTTAAACGAAAAAACTGATAATAAATGCAAGTGTAAACATCCCCATAAAACCAGCGATCATCATATCCAGTCCTTTTGAATAGCCCTTCGGTGTGATTTCTCCCATTTCATCCAGCTTTTTAATAATGGCATGTAGTCGCCAAAAATAAGTTGAAATAGATAGGATCATAGCTGCAACTGCTAACTGTTTTGTAAACTCACCACCTGTAAACAAAATCACAAGCAATAAAACGATAAATATCAACTTGGTTCCTGCAACCCAGTTTACCAAATAACTTGCAAATAACCTCGCAGATGGATCCTTCTGAGTTTTAGACCACTGATTAAATACAGCGATGCCATTGCCGTACTTAAAATCAGGAAAAAAGTAAAGAATGATTACATTTGCAGATTCCATTAAAACAAAAATGATAATTGACCAATCAAGTATACTCATAACACGCTCCTACTTTTTATTAATATGTTGTTGAACCATATACGATATCCAATATCCGCTTTAAGAATTTCGGGAAGTTTGGGAAGGATTTATTCAATTGTGCTGTAAACATTTGCGCGGAATCGGTTAAGCGATTAAATCCAAATTCACCTTTGTAGTCAGACATATATGCCGTAAGCTTTGCATGTGCGACATCGCCTATAGCGATGTCAGTTGCAATCGCAACACCTCCAATGGCTAAATTATGCGCCACTGCTACGCCACCAATCGCTAGCATGTAAGCCGCTGCAACACCACCGAACGCACCTATCGCTCCTAGTGCAAGTCCACCAAATGCCATTACGCCTAAGCCAATACCACCAAGTGAAAATATGCCTAATGAAAACGCGCCAATAGAGATGACGCCAACTGAGAAGTTCCCTATGGCAATGATGCCTTTTGCCACTTCAAACTTTCCTACTCTTATACTGATTAATGGAATGCCCATTATTTTTGCTTTACTCGTGTAGTTAAATGTCTTTTTACCCTGATTGACTAGAGCACTCGGTTCAATATTTTCGATAAATTCCTGAGCGACTTCGTACGTACTCCCCATTAAATCTTCTGGCGAAGCCGAACTATGATATTCTTCTAAGCGTGAGATGATGTCCTCTTTGATGCGGGTTTTATAAGCTCGGTCCACGGGAATCAACGCTACGACTTGCTCTGCATATTTTTGATTTGCACTTTTCATTGGATCACCTATCCTTTCAACACGTGATTTGTTATCTGATAGAACTGTTGCCATTCCGCTTTCATAAGAGCCAACTGCTGGATGCCATCCTCAGTGATTTTATAATATTTTCTAGGTACTGCACGATCGGCTTCAGAAGGCTGTCTATAATTTTGAATCAAATTTTTATCTTCTAAACGGTATAAAACCGGATAAAGAGATCCTTCCTTCATTAAATAATACCCATCTGACGCTTTATCGAGCTGACTGATAATCTCGTAACCGTATGCATCTCCGTGGTTGAGCAAATCAAGCACCAATAGGTCAAGTACGCCTTTTTTGAACTGCTTTTGTAAGTTGTCCAATAAAGTACCTCCTTTATACTAAGTGTTAACCAATACTATGTACTTTGTATTACTAAGTATATAGTATTACTTATTCTTTTTTCTGTCAATAGTTTGCTTTCAAAAATTAAAATGATAAAATGAATTTAATAATACATGTCAAATCTATGGAGTAAATGATGCGTCATAAAAAACCACACCATCTTTTATTTAACAAAATAGCCTACTTTTATGGCTTTTTTTATAACCGTCAAAAGAGAAGCTTTGAAGCAGCAATTCGAAATGCTATGCCTATGTTTGACATTACGCGCTTTCAATCCGTATTAGATATCGGAAGTGGCACAGGTGCGCTATGCAGTGTTTTAAAGCAGTTTGGGCTTGAAGCTCAAGGGATTGAGCCTGCTGAAAGAATGCGAAATGTCGCAAATGAAAAAACTAAAGGTTTAGAAATCAACTTTATGGATGGGAATGTGCTTGAAGGACTTCCCTTTGAAGATCGTTCATTTGATCTTGTCATTGCCTCATATGTGGCTCATGGCTTATCCTTGGATAAGCGGAAAGTCATGTATCAAGAGATGCAAAGATTGGCAAAGGAATATGTCATTTTTCACGATTTTAATCAAAATCGCTCTTTAACGATTTCTTTCATAGAATGGTTAGAAGGCAGTGATTATTTTAGATTTATTAAAACAGCACGTTCTGAGTTTACCGAGTGTAAAATTGGACTTGAAAAGTGCTTTGAAGAAGTCATTGAAGTTAAAGTTGCGCCTCAAGCTTCTTGGTATATATGTAAGGTGAAAAGAGGCACAGATGAAAATATGGATTGATGCTGATGGTTGTCCCGTAGTGAATCAAACGATTCGACTAGCAAAAAAATATAAAATTCCAGTAACTGTGGTAAAGAATTATGCCATTCACATCGAAAGTGATTACGCTGAAATTGTTACTGTTGATAATTCTAGAGATTCTGCTGACTATTACATCGCCAATTACCTGCTCCCAAATGATTTGGTGATTACGCAGGATAATGGTTTAGCGGCAATGGTACTGGCAAAACAAGGTAACGTTATCAACGTAAGTGGTAGAGTAATCAACTCACAGAACATTGACTTCATTCTGGATTCTAGACATCATGGACGTGAAGCGCGAATGAAGAATCTTAAAGGACCTCGTCATAAAAAAAGAACCACTCAAGATGATCGTGATTTTGAAATGTCTTTAGAGAAGCTGATCTCAAATGCGAATTAGAAAGGAGTTTTCGAATGATTGAACTACCTGAAGCCGTCGTTTTAAGTGAACAGTTGAAGCTTGAACTAAAAGGAAAAACTATTACAGGTGTCGTCACCAACTCTAGCCCTCATAAATTTGCTTGGTTTTATGAAAATCCAGATGATTATCCCTCAAGACTTATAGGACAAAATCTTATTGAGGTAAAACCACGCTCTGGTCAGGTTGAGATGATTTTTGAAGCTGTGCATCTAACCTTTAGTGATGGTGTTAATCTTCGTTATTTTAAACCGGGCTCAAAGCTACCATTAAAACATCAGCTATTACTCTCTTTTGATGATCAAAGCACCTTAGTTTGTTCTGTTCAAATGTATGGTGGGCTTGTTGCGTTTCCAAAAGGACAGTATCAGAACCCCTACTACATAATCGCGGGTCAAAAGCCTACGCCTTTATCGGATGATTTCTCGGAAGATTATTTTTTAAATCTGGTCAGCGCTGAAAAACCAACTCTATCAACAAAAGCGCTTTTAGCAACTGAGCAACGCATCCCTGGTCTGGGTAATGGTGTTTTACAAGACATTCTATACGAAGCAGGTATACATCCAAAACGCAAATTAGGAACGCTTTCTGCGCAAGAGCTAAAAGCGCTTTATATTAGCATAAAAAATACCATTCAGCAGATGACAGCACTGGGTGGCCGTGATACTGAAAAAAACATTTATGGTGAACCTGGTGGCTATCCCACTCGATTAAGTAGTAAAACACAAAACCTACCTTGTCACAAATGTGGCGATATCATTCATAAAGAAAGCTATATGGGTGGCAGTATTTATTTTTGTGCAACCTGTCAAAAATAGTGCTTATCTTATTATTTTATCTTTTTAATCTTTTTTTATCTATCTCATCACTTTTCTAGCAACAGACATCACTGGCTTTAACCAAACTGGTTCGAGTCTTTTTTTGACATTCTTTAACTCTTTGATAATCTCAATATTTTGCGGACAGTGTTTTTCACACTTACCACAGCTGACGCAATTACTCGCAAATGCAGGCGTTTGTGTCATTGCACCGGTATTGATCATATATTGATTTAACCCTGTGGATTTCTTAATGGCAAATGAGGTATTATACGCTGTAAAGCAGCCAGGGATGTTAATGTTTTGTGGACAAGGCATACAGTAGTTACAGCCTGTACAAGGTACTTTATAGGCTTCATTAAAGATGGCTTCAACTTGGCTGAATATTTTTTCTTCTGCTTCTCCCCACATACCAACGGTTGCATGATCTGCGAGACTTAGGTTTTCTTCAAGGTGAGACATTTCGTTCATACCAGATAGCACCATGGTAACCTCTGGCTGATTCCAAAGCCAATTTAAAGCCCAACCCACTCTGGAGAGCTCAGGCTTTGTACTTTTCATGACGTTGACCGCTTTTTCAGGTACACCGTCTGCAAGACGACCACCAAGTAAAGGTTCCATAATGAAAATAGGCATGCCTTTTTCATAAGCATATCTTAGGCCATCACGACCAGCTTGATAGTTTATGTTCATATAATTGTATTGAATTTGACAGAAGTCCCAATTGTATTGATCCACTAAAGCTGTAAAATCATCTTTTTTACCATGGAATGAGAAACCAACTTGTTTGATTTGGCCACTTGCTTTTTTCTCCTCAATCCACTTTTCGATCCCTAGAGCGCAAAGCAGTTGCCACTGTGCAGGGCTCGTTACCATATGCATGAAATAATAGTCGATGTAATCCGTTTTAAGTCGTTCTAACTCCTTATTAAAAATTCGGTCAAAATCTTCAAACTTTTTACACATCATGATTGGCAACTTAGTCGCAATATAAACGGAATTCCTTAGATTATTCTTATCTAAAATTTGTCCAAGTGCCGCTTCGCTCCCAGGATAGATATAAGCTGTATCAAAGTAATTTACACCCTCTTTTATCGCCTTTAAAAAAAGTGCCTCAGTTTTCTCAATATTAATCTGTCCTAGATTAGACGGTAACCTCATACAGCCAAACCCTAGAATACTGATTTTATTTCCTGTTTTTGTATCAATTCTATACTGCATTCTTAACCCCTTATCATTTGTAATAGAATCAGTTTATACCTATTACAAAGACTTGTAAATTGCATTTCTATGATTCCTTAATTTCACTTAACAACTCCCCTCTACCAATTGACAGATTTTAATAAAAGC
>DJWQ01000131.1 GCA_002441045.1 Firmicutes bacterium UBA6226
GCACGTATATCAAGCATTTGAAACGGTCTAAGCTCATTGAACAGCTCTTTTAACGCGCTGTTAATCACACTTGAAAAGGTTAAACAGTACACGATAAACACAGTATGCTTCTTGCTAACACACCAATAAGTGATTCCTAAGACGAGTATGTAAAAATACTCTTCTCCTAATAAAGTAATTAAGATAAATAACTGATCTAAAAATGGGGTTTGTATGCTTTGAAACCAATTTATAATTGAAATCTCCATTTTAGCTCCTTTGTGATTAAGTTATGGTTTATGGTGTCATATCATGATATCCTATATAGAAGTAACTAAAATAAAAGGAGTCGTAATATGAAAAATCCAATAGAATATTATAAGACTGCGAGTTTATATAAAAAAGCAAGCGATCTACTCTTCGCAGTTGCGATACTACTTAGTCTTTATACACTGATCAGCACACAATACTTGAGAAATCAATTGCCACCAGGTGTCTGCCCAATTGATAATCGATCAGAGCTTTATATGACCTCAATTGTCCTTTTAATAATCTCATTTATCGTATCATTATTTGATCGAAAAAAAAAGAAGCAAGATACAGAATAAATTAAATTGTATCAAAATAACAAAAGGTGCTAAATTTATCTCCTAAGAGATCCTTTAGCACCTTTATTATTTGACTTTCAGATCAATTATATGTGTTTGCTTAAAGCAGTCGCAAGTTGTGATGGACAAGAAGTGTTCTTACCGCCACATTTAACGTCTTTCAACTTAGAAATAACTGTTTCTACTGATTCGCCAATAATCATGTTACTTAAGCCAATTGCATTTCCCGGACAACCACCTACGAACTCTAGTTGTGTGATTTTGCCTGCCTCTATTTCAAACACGATTTCACTTGCACATACACCTGATGTTTTAACTCTTACCATATACCCCTCCAAAGCTTACTTTTACGTCAAAATCAATTATAAAGCTTTTCGAGGATAAAACAAGTTTTTTTAACAATACTTAAAGATTAATTCTCTTTTCTAAAAGATATCCAGTTCCCAGATACATAAGAATTGAAGATATTAAGGTAGCAATAATTGCGATGTTAAACGACATGGTTCAATTGATTGCCTAGCCAGTTTTATCTATTAGGCACACAGAGCTCTATATTTTTCTATCGCCTGAACGCGATTTTTAACATTTAGCTTTGAGTAAATATTATTCAGGTGCCATTTCACTGTTCCGGTACTAATGAAAAGACGTCTTCCGATATTCTCATTGGATTCACCCTCTGAAAGTAATGCAAGTATCTCAAGTTCCCGATTTGATAAATCATATGCCATAGTATCTTTGAGTCGCTTTACCATCTGCATAATCGGTACAATTCCATATTCAGTAACCCTTGTCTCGAGCCAATCAACGTCAGGCAATTTATAAAAGTGAGCTACGCCTGCCAGTTGAAGGCGAACCATCATTTCAACTAAAATGAAGTTGAGAGACTTTTTATGTTGTTCCAATAAATGCTTAAGTCTCTCAAGTGATGCACCTTCCACCTCAGTCTTTCTCGCTATAGCCAACATAACTTTATAATAATCCTCAATTCCTTTTAGAAATGGAGAAGATAACCCTGAAAAGGTTTGACTGAAGTCATTAAGTGCCTTATCAAAATTTATAAAGTCTTCTCGAAGCCACATCGCTTTAAAACGAGCCCATTCTATCAGCCCATGCAAATGAAACATCTTCAGAGCGTCTATGGATGTTTTGCAGATATTAAGATGCTTAAGGGCAAGCTCATATTTGCCTAACTCAATGAGTGCCAAGCCGATTGGTAAATCATACACTTTGTAAAGTTCAAGTTGTATAGGTAGTGGCCCACTGAAACTAGAAACCTGTCTAACCGCTCTTTCACTCTCTTCAATCACCAAGTTATATGCACCTTGCTTATAGCGGTTAAGCAAACGATTTACATCAGCAATAATACTTAAAAATACACAACTTCCGCGATCAAATATTGCTTTCGCTTCACTAAACTGCTTGATGGCATCATCATATGCGTTTCGCTCTGAATAAACTTGCCCCAAAGTCAGTAGTGCATTTCCATAAATCAAATTGGACTTCTGATCTTGCATAATCCTAACTGATTCAAAAGCCAAGTTCAGCTTCATATCGGGTGTTATAGCATAAATATCGCCACAAAGAGCATAGAGACTATCATAAAGTGAAAATTCCATTGATTCAGTCAAGCAATCTTTATTTATGGTTCGCATGATTTTAGATAGCAAAGCATTGTCGCCATAAACAAAAGCTACCCACGCTGAGATCAGTTTTGAAAATGTGTTCAACTCTTCCAGCGAAACACTAACTAATTTCATATGCAATTTTTCAAGCTCATCCGGTTCGAACACTTGGTGATAATGTTCGCGAATCCATTTGTCCATGTAACCTCCAGTTACTTTAAAAATCCACTATCTTGACTATAGTTTACAACAAAGTCTCTATTTGTACGATACAAAACCTAACTTTTGTTAGGTGTTTTTCCCTAAAAATTGTCCTATGATGGAATACGGTAAGATTATATCTGTCATGTGTTTATTGTTTGGAGGTTTAAATGACAACAATTATTCAAAATATCCTTAACGTCTTGTTTTTGCTAACTTCTTTTTCTTTGATTTTTATTCTTGTTTTTGGAATAGTTAAAGGATTGATTTTTATAATTAGTCTAATTCGGGGCAAGCATCCCAAAATCAGTCAAGAATCAATATTTCGTACTGTATATCATTTGAGTCTTATGATTTTGGGATTGGTACTGATCGTCATACTGAGCCAGCGAACTGTTAGCACGCCTAAAATAGAAGGTGAAAATGCTATATCCGAACTTAGAGAAGTCGAGTTTGGTGGTAGAAAGCAATGGATCAGCATAAGGGGTGAAGACAAAAACGCACCTGTTCTTCTATTTCTAGCAGGAGGTCCAGGTGGTACACAGCTTGCAGCAGTTAGGCATGAGCTGTACGAATTGGAAAAACACTTCGTAGTCGTTGGCTGGGACCAACCCGGCTCAGGAAAGTCTTATCGAAGCGGAAAAGACATGACACATGATGATTATGTGGAAGATGGCATCGCGCTCACTGATTATCTCATTGAAACCTTTAACGTTAATGATATCTTCTTGGTGGGCGAGTCATGGGGCAGTTATCTGGGAATTAAGTTGGTAGAAAAAGCACCTGAAAAATATGCTGGTTTGATCACCACAGGTCAAATGGTAAATTTCCTTGAAACTGAACTTCTAGATTATGCAAAAGCCATTGAGCTCACCTATAGAAATGGTGATATTGACCTTATGACCAACCTGATTGCAAATGGAAAACCACCCTATTACGGAGAAAATGTCACATTCAAAATTGCACTTTATTTAGGTGTGCTAAATGAAGAAATGTCTCGTAATCCAGAAATTCACAATGCGGGCTATAATACATTTAGAGACCTGTTTTCACCTGAATATGGCATTCTTGATAAAATTAACTTTTTTCGAGGTCTTCTCTATACATTCAACGACGTCTACCAACAACTGTATGAGATGGACTTATGTAAGACAACGCCTTCAATTGATGTTCCCGTGCTCATGTTGATTGGACGACATGACCTAAACGCACCGCCCCAACTTGCTGAAGAATACTTTGAAATGCTAAAAGCGCCTTTTAAGTCGTGGGTATGGTTTGATCATTCTGGACATAATCCTTGGATGAACGAGACGGATCTATTTGTAAAAGAAATAATGATTTTTAAGAATATGGTAGTTATGACAAATCACTAGAGATGTACTTAATAAAGCCTTGCTATCTCGGTTATGTGACCACTATAGCAAGGCTATTTCACTTTTTGTAAAAAAGGATATGAAAGCACTTGCCCTCACATCCTTTATTTATACATTCAATATTTATTCGTTTTCATGTACTTTGAGATGTTCTTGAACTTCTCTGTCTTCTTTTTCAGATAGTCTGCTTTGTTTTCCGCATAAGCGTCCTCAGCTTTTAATTTAAGATATGACTGCCAGCGTTTATCAGACAACATACCCTCGCGAATTGCATCATAAATGCCACAACCAGGTTCACTTGTATGCGTACAATCTCTGAATCGACAGTTACTAAAAAACATCTCTACATCATGAAATGCCATTTCTAGGCCTTCATCAGCGTCCCACATACCTAATTCTCGCATACCAGGGGTATCAATAACCATTCCACCATCAGGTAATATCATAAGTTCTCGGTTTGTTGTAGTATGACGGCCTTTATCATCATTTCGAATCTCACGGGTTTCAAGCATCTCTTTACCTGTAATCCAATTAATCAGCGTCGATTTCCCTACACCTGATGATCCAAGTAGTGCAACCGTTATACCTGGTGTAATATAAGACATTACATCATCGAAACCCTCGTTTGTAACCGCAGATATGCCTAATATATCGACACCGTTGCCAATAGCATCCACGGCTCTAAACCTATCGTAAATATCCTCACATAAGTCTATTTTTGTGAGTACAACAACTGGCGTAGAACCACTTTCCCATACTAAAACTAGGTAACGTTCGAGTCTTCGTATGTTAAAGTCGTTATTGACAGACATACAGATAAATGTCGTGTCAACGTTGGTTGCAACGATTTGCTCATCGCTGGATTTTCCAGCTGCCTTTCTAATAAAGGCACTCTTACGCATTAAAATATGATGTATAACGCCGTGACCACCCTCCCCTGACGAACGATCAAGCATGACAAAATCGCCAACAGCAGGATAATCACTCACCATTTGTGTACAAAAACGATACTTTCCAGATACCGTAGCGAAAAGTTCGCCCACCTCAGTAACGACACGATAAACGCCCTTCGATTGTGACAATACTCTTCCAATATATAAACCCTCATACTGAAGTGCTTCATTAAACATGGCTACTGTCAATCCATACTTTTTCATAGGTTCATAATTCACTGGTCCCACCTCCAATTTCGTGAAGTGGAAATGCTGGCCTCGCAAGTGGCCCTAGAGCAATTGACATTAGCTTGACAGAATTATCATCTGCCGCGATACGATTTGAACTTAAATGACCGCATTTGCTACATCTAAAGATGATTGCCCATTCACCATTTTTTCTAACCCAAACACTAATAGGTTCCATAATCCCACCACAATTTGCAGCGCGATCACCAGGCAGAATATCTACGTGAACGCTACATAAACAGTTCGGGCAATGATTTCTATGATGACTCCCTGCACCTTCGGGTACGACTGGAAGACCACAGTTTTTACATATAAAACTCTCATAACATGCTTCATTTTGATAATTGTTTTTTTCTCTACTTGAGTATTTCAACTTAAGCGCCTCCTAAAGTTTTTAAGCTTTTATGGGAGACTCGAATAATATTATTTTATGCAAGTCCCCCGGACTGTTGCACTCTCACTAGATTTTTTAGACATAAAAGTTCTCCTTTCCAATATTTAAAGATTCGTTTTTTTAAGATAAAGTTTACCCATGACGCAATTTAATTATAGCAAATATTCTAACAATTTATATGTTAAATTATTTTATCAATATTTACCTGATTAACAACTCAATTAGCGGTTCAATCCGTGCTTCGACTCGTTCCCAGTCGATGAAAATATCCGGAAATACTTTTCCGCCCAAACTTTTTAGACAGTTATCATTCAAAAGGCCAAAAACATCGGAACATGAATCGCCATATTCTGGTTTAATCTGTATCATCCCTAGTGATATGAGTGTCCTTGAAACTGGCTTTACAATAGTTTCCTGATAATAAGCAAGAACATCAGGAGTCTCTGTCATCCCCCCATGTCCAATAACAGTGAATGCCTTCCCATTAACTGGTGAGACAAAGTTCGAATCGCTAAGCCAAGTTGCATAAGTAATTTCGTTGATTTTTTCAAAAATCGCTATAAGCTTTGAAGGTATTGGCGAATAATGCGGTACCACGAAAAGTATTCGATCGACTTGCTTAATTTGCTGCAGTACTTCATTGAAGTCAATGTCATAAACACAACTTTTCGTTTTCGAGCACTCACCACACAAATTGCACGGCTTTATATTATATTCACTTAACGACAAGAGTTCAACCTCATTGTCGCTTTTCTGCTCAATACCACTTTTAACCCGTTTCAGTACATTATACGACACACTGTCATCATTTTTCTTTCTTGAATTTGATGCTGAAACGCAAAGAATCTTCATAGAGGCCCCCATAACTTGCAACCATAGATTAAGTAATTCACTTTCTCATTTTA
>DJWQ01000241.1 GCA_002441045.1 Firmicutes bacterium UBA6226
TTATTTTCTATCATAGAAAATATTACTTAGATTAAACAATATAATTAACTCAAAACCATAATAAAAAATTCTTGTTCATCGAAATAAGTTGGGAAAAATGACTTAAAACCTGAAATGCACCTAATATTCGTTACAATCTATTTGTTCTGATGCTAAAAAAATGCATAAAAAAACGATGAAGCAATCTAAAGAAGTTGTTTTTATTGACTCCGTAGTTTATTGTGATATAATATACCTATATGAATGAACGCTCATATAGATAGGAGATTAGTATGGATCAAAAAGATATCATTGAGTTTTGTGAATGTAATGTTCTTCACCCTGAAAAAATAGAAATAGCCCATAAAAATTTGCTTGATAATGAATCTATTTCACTTCTGACTTTGTTCTTCAAAACATTTAGTGATCCCACAAGAATGAAAATCATATTGGCATTAAAAGAAACCGAGTTGTGTGTATGCGATCTGTCTGCTGTGATTAGTGTCAGTCAATCCGCTGTCTCACATCAATTGAAAACCTTAAGAGAGAATCGTTTGGTTAAATACCGAAAAGAGGGAAATGTTGTTTATTACTCGCTTGACGATGACCACGTCCATGTGTTAATTACACAAGCAATGAATCATATCAAACATAAATAGAATGGAGAAAAAACATGAAAGAGATTAAATATAGTTTATCAGAAATAAGCTGTGCGAGTTGTGCAGATAAGATTGAACAAAAGATAAAGAAGTTAAACGGAGTTGAAGAAGGCTATTTAAACTTTGTTACAAAAGAAATCAAGGTAAAAGTTACGGATTCAACTGATACCGCAAGACTATTTGACACGATTAAAAAAATTGTGAAAGATGAAGAGGGTGATGTCGAGGTATGTGAACTAACCCCAAATGTCATTTATACTATAGATGGTTTAGACTGTGCAAATTGTGCGGCTAAGATAGAAGAAAAATTAAACAAAACCGAAGGAATTTTAGGTGCCAACATTGATTTTCTAGCAAAAAAACTGACACTTCAATTCAAAAATTCGCTAGATCAAAAACGTATAGAAGAAAAGGTTCAAAAAATTATTGATAAAATTGAGCCTGGCGTAACGATAGCACAATCAAATGTGAAGAATGAAGATCACGTGGATGAAGAATCATCAATGACGAAAGATTTAATCATCTTCGGTATAGGTATCTTACTATTTATTGGAGGATTATTGATTGCTGAAGGAACGGTTTTTCGTTATGTATTACTTATACTAAGTTATTTCATCATCGGTGGAGAAGTTGTACTGAAGGCAGTCAATAACATATATCGAGGTAAGGTGTTCGATGAAAACTTCTTGATGACGATAGCGACTATGGGTGCATTTGCAATTGGAGAACATCCTGAGGCAGTTGCAGTTATGGTTTTTTATAAGGTCGGTGAGTTTTTCCAAGACGTAGCAGTCAATCGATCCAGAAGATCCATTAAAAAATTGATGTCAATCAGACCTGATGTCGCAACGATTAAAAGAGGCAACACTTCTGTGGAAATGCGTGTTGAAGACGTTCAAACTGGAGAGATAATGATCATTAAACCAGGCGAAAGAATTCCGCTTGATGGTGAAGTGTTGTCAGGAGATTCCACGATTGACACAAAAATTCTAACAGGAGAATCTGTGCCTGTAAATGTTACAAAAGGTGAGATGGTACTCTCTGGTTGTATTAATATCAATGGTTTATTGACCGTTAAAGTTACCAAACTCGCAAGCGAATCAACTGTTTCTAAGGTACTTGAATTGGTCGAAAATGCAACCAGCAAAAAAGCACCAACCGAGAATTTTATCACTAAATTTGCACGAGTATATACTCCAATTGTCACTTCGTTGGCTGTTTTGATTGCGGTAATACCACCACTCGTTATACAAGGTGCAACTTTTGAGGAATGGATCTACAGAGCACTTATATTCTTAGTTATTTCATGTCCATGTGCACTCGTTGTATCTATTCCGCTTGGTTTCTTTGGCGGTATTGGAGCTGCATCAAGAAATGGTATCTTAGTTAAAGGTGGGAATTACCTAGAAGCATTAAATAACATTGAGATTGCAGTTTTTGATAAGACTGGCACATTGACTGAAGGAACGTTTACGGTGACTGAAATTAATACAGCAAATGGTGCAACACAAGAAGAGTTACTTGAAAAAGCAGCTTATGTGGAAAGTTTTTCTAATCATCCTATCGCTGTCTCAGTCGTCAATAAATACAATAAACAAATTGATCAAAGTTTAATAACTGATGTTGAAGAAATATCTGGACACGGTGTGAAAGCAACCTATCAAAATGACGTCATTGCAATAGGGAATGCTAGGTTGATGAAAAGAGAAGGTATTGAATTCAAGGAATCTGTTGCCTTGGGTTCAATTATATACATCGCTATCAATGGGAAATATGTTGGAAATATTGTTGTCTCAGATCAGATAAAGAAAGACTCAAAAGCAGCTATCAAAATGTTGAAATCATTAGGCATTAAAAAAACTGTCATGCTAACTGGTGATAAGAAATTAGTTGCTGATACAGTTGGAAAAGAGCTAGATATCGATGAAATTCATAGCGAATTGTTGCCTGAAGATAAACTCAACATTGTAGAGGAGTTATTACTCCAAAAATCGAGCAAGGGAAAACTATTCTTTGTAGGTGATGGTATCAACGATACACCAGTATTAGCGAGAGCTGATATCGGTATAGCTATGGGTGGACTCGGTGCCGATGCAGCCATCGATGTAGCTGATGTCGTGATAATGAATGATGAACCTTCAAAGATAGGTACTGCGGTCTTTGTGGCAAAGAGAACCAGAAAGATTGTTTGGCAAAATATATACTTCGCACTAGGAGTCAAATTCCTGTTTCTAGCCTTAGGAGCTATCGGAATCGCAACTATGTGGGAAGCCGTGATTGCTGATGTTGGGGTATCTTTATTAGCAGTTCTGAACGCAATGAGAGTACTCAAATATGATTACAAAAATAAATAGTTGATTTGATTCGAATGTGTTAAGGGATTGTGTTCATATTGGTTATGATAATCTTAGTCTCTTCAAATAAAAACAATTTCATCTAGTTGTAATCTAAGGGAGCATAATTGTATTTAAGTAGATAGATCAAACCAGAAGTTAAAATTAAGGGGGAAGAAAATGTTATATATATTTATAATAATATTATTGACGGGGGTTGATCAGTGGACAAAGTATCTTGCAGAAACGCAATTGAAACCGCTAGGATTTATACCCATTTTTCAAGATGTATTTCATTTAACTTATGCAAGGAATACGGGAGCAGCATTTAGCATTATGATGAATATGCAGGCATTTTTAATAATATTCACAGCAATTGTTGTTGGCGTATTAACGTACTATTTAATACAATTATTTAAAACAAAAGAGGTAGCCCTTAAACTATCTTTAGCAATCATTATCGGCGGTGCTTTAGGGAATCTTATCGATAGAATTAGATTGAACTATGTGACCGACTTTCTCGATTTTACACTAATTAATTATCCCATTTTTAATTTTGCAGACGTTTTTGTAGTTATAGGAGTAGTTATACTTTCATATATGCTTTTGTTTAAAGGAGCTATGC
>DJWQ01000176.1 GCA_002441045.1 Firmicutes bacterium UBA6226
TATGTTTTAGAAATTTTTGGTGTATAGTTCTCAAATATCTCAAGATAGAGCTCAAGCGCTTTTTCTTCATTGATCATTTCCATCTTTTGTGCTTTTTGTGTTAGAGTAAAAAGTTCGTTCATTCTTTCAGACATAGCTCACCTCTTAAAATAGTTTCATAAGGTATATCGGTTTAATGAGTCAGAAAGTTAACAATTTCTTTAAATAAGCTTTGGGTTTTAAAGTTGACGCATTTAATCGGATATATTATAATTATTATGATTTCTTAGTAAAAAACTAGGATTTAAAGGAGAACCCATTTTGAAATTATCTACACGAGGCCGTTATGGTCTAAAGGCGATGTTTGATCTTGCACTAAATTATGGCGATGGTCCAATTTCACTAACTAGCATAGCTGAAAGACAAGCGATTTCAGTTAACTATCTAGAACAATTGATATCGCCTTTAAGAAAAGCTGGACTGGTTGAAAGCGTTAGAGGAGCTCAAGGCGGCTACATGCTTGCCAAAGGTCCAACCGAGATAACTGTTGGCGTTATTTTAACGACTTTAGAAGGTCCCTTAGCGCCTACGGATTGTGTTGTAATGGATACAGAAGAAGACGTTTGTGATCACTCTAGGTATTGTGTCACAAAGGTCATTTATGAAAAAATTTATGAAAGCATAACAAGTGTGGTAAATTCAATTACATTACAGCATATGATAGACGATTATCAGTCAAATCAAGAAAGTCTTATCATCAGCAGCATTTGTGAATGCAAATAACGTTTTGGAGGGGTAAGAAGTGAGAAAAATTTACTTAGATTATTCAGCGACAACACCAGTTAAAGAGGAAGTTGTCCAAGAAATGCTTCCTTATTTTACCGAGACATTCGGCAATGCTTCAAGCATACACAGTTTTGGTCAGGATGCAAAAAGAGCTCTAGAAAATGCACGCTCTCGCGTAGCAGCAACTATGGGCACAGCTGCAGATACGATTTATTTCACAGCTGGTGGTTCCGAATCAGATAACTGGGCATTAAAAGGGGTTATGCATGCAAACAAAGCAAAGGGTAACCATTTGATTACTACCAAAATAGAGCATCACGCAATTCTTCATACTTGTGAGGCACTTGAAAAAGAGGGCTTTGAAGTCACATATTTAGATGTTGATGCCTATGGACAAATAGATTTAGAGGCACTAAAAGCAGCTATGAAGCCGACGACGGTATTGGTTTCAATTATGTTTATTAATAATGAAATAGGTACGATGCAAAAAATTGAAGAAATTTCTAAAATTGTTCATGAAGGTGGTGCGATTTTCCATACTGACGCCGTACAAGCATATGGCAATGTCAAAATTGACGTTGGCGCACTTGGAATTGACTTAATGAGTGTCTCTAGTCATAAAATTTATGGACCGAAGGGTGTGGGCGCACTTTATATTAAAAAAGGCATTCGCATTCACAACCTCATAGAAGGTGGCGCGCAGGAAAGAAAACGTCGTGCAGGAACTGAAAATATCGCAGGGATTATGGGATTTGCTAAGGCTGCAGAACTAGCTGATCAAAATCTAGAATCGCATGTTGCTAAGCTGGTTGCACTTAGAGAGCGATTGGTAAAGGGGATTTTAGAGTCGGTTGACTATGTGAAATACAACGGACATCCTACGGAACGACACCCTGGCAACGTTAACGTCTGCTTTGAGTTTATTGAGGGCGAAGCACTATTGCTTAGCTTAAATGCTAAAGGGATAGGCGGTTCAAGCGGCTCAGCATGTACGTCTGGCTCACTTGATCCTTCGCATGTACTGCTTGCGATTGGGTTGCCACATGAAATTGCACATGGTTCACTCCGTTTGACGATTGGCGATTTTACGTCAGAAGAAGATGTGGATTATACAATAGAAGCTTTAAAAGAGGTAGTTCAAAAATTAAGAATGATGTCCCCTTTATATGACAGGGTACAGGGAGGAAAGTAAGCATGTATACTGAGAAGGTAATGGATCATTTCATGAACCCAAGAAACGTTGGAGAAATTGAAAATGCTGATGGTGTTGGCGAAGTAGGCAATGTGAAATGTGGCGACATCATGCGCATCTATATAAAAGTTGAAAATGATCATATCAAAGACATCAAGTTTAAAACATTTGGTTGTGGTTCTGCAATTGCAGCTTCTTCTATTGCAACGGAGCTTATTATGGGCTTAAGTATTGAAGAGGCTTTAAAGGTTACGAATAAACAAGTTGTAGATGCTTTAGGCGGGTTACCACCAGTTAAAATACATTGCTCAGTACTTGCTGAACAAGCACTTAAAGCTGCTATTTACGATTATGCGCATAAAAATGGCAAGACTTATGCAGGACTTGAAGGTTTTGATCCGCACGAAGAACACGATCATGATCACGAAGTCGTAGACATCGAGTTTTAAAAAATATTTGTTCTTTAAAAATAAATGTGTTAAAATGTGATAAGAATAAATGACAGGCATAGACGAAGAGGAGTAGATTCAACGATAGAGAGCGTATGTGTGGTGGAAATACGCAAGAATCGAAGCAGCTTCCGAGCCCATTTTCTGAACGGATAGTAGGAAAGTGCGTTTTGCAAACGTTATGATGCAGTTTAACCTTCAAAGTGATTGAGCGTTGCTCAATAAGTAGGGTGGTACCGCGATAAGTCGTCCCTACATTTTCTTTGGAGGTTTTTTTGTACAATAAATTGGGGAGGTCGCATTATGAAAAAAATGGGTTTAAATGAAATTAGAAAAGCTTTTTTAGAATTTTATGAATCAAAAGGTCACTATGTTACTTCGAGTTATTCACTCGTTCCACATGGTGATAAGAGTTTGTTACTTGTAAATGCAGGGATGCAACCTCTAAAGAATTATTTCACAGGCGTTGAAGTGCCGCCGAATTCAACGATGGCAACTTGTCAAAAGTGTATTCGTACAGGCGATATCGATAATGTAGGTAAAACAGCTAGACATGCAACTTTTTTTGAAATGCTAGGGAACTTTTCATTTGGCGATTATTTTAAAGAAGGGTCAATTAAGTACGGATGGGAGTTTATCACAGAAGTTTTGGAAATGCCTGTAGAAAAACTTTGGCCGTCTGTTTATTTAGAAGATGATGAGGCATTTGCAATCTGGAGAGATGTCATCGGCATTCCAGAAGAAAAAATTACACGCCTTGGTAAAGCGGATAACTTTTGGGAAATCGGAACTGGTCCATGTGGTCCTTGCTCAGAAATCTATTTTGATAGAGGCGAAGCATATGGTTGTGGCGATCCGAACTGTCGTCCGGGTTGTGAGTGTGAACGATTCTTGGAATTCTGGAATCATGTATTTACTCAATTTGATAGAGACGAAAATGGCAATTATAGCGAACTTGAGAAAAAGAACATTGATACTGGTATGGGTCTAGAAAGAATCGCTTGTATCATGCAGGATGTGGATACAATTTTTGAAGTAGATACCATTAAATTAATTAGGGATGCGGTTATCTCAAATTCAGGTGTTGAATATGGCAAGGAAAGAGAGAAAGACATCTCAGTTAGAATCGTTACAGACCATGTTAAGGCAGTTACGTTCATGGTTGGCGATGGTATCATGCCAAACAATGAAGGTCGTGGTTACGTCCTTAGAAGACTTTTAAGACGTGCTGCTCGTCACGCTAAAAAGTTAGGTATGACAGGTAATATCTTAACGATTTTAGTTGATACCGTCATTGAAGCTTATGGCGATAATTACAATAATTTGGTTGAAAGACAAGATTATATTAAGCGTATTATATCTATCGAGGAAGAACGTTTCCAAGCAACGATCGATCAAGGCTTAAATATTTTAAATGAGTACATTGAGAGCCTTAAATCAAACAACTTGACCGTTTTAGATGGCGAACGTGCATTTAAATTATATGACACCTATGGTTTCCCAATAGAGTTAACACTAGAAATTCTCGAGGAGCAAGGCCTGAGTGTCAACGAGAAAGAGTTCGAATCTCAAATGGAAAGTCAAAAAGAAAGAGCTAGAAACGCAAGAGGAAATGGGGATGAACTCGGTTGGGCAAGTGATGCTGTCGCACAACTTCCTAAAGAAGTCGTATCGAGCTTTATTGGCTATCAGAGTCTACAAGAAACTTGCAAAATTGTCGCTGTTGTTGGCGATGAAATCGTACCTGAAGCGATTGAGGGAATGGACGTAACTTTAGTACTTGATCAAACACCTTTCTATCCAGAAGGTGGCGGTCAAGTGGGTGATGTAGGTCATATTTATAACGAGCACTTCATGGCAGAGGTTTTAGAAACGAAGAAAAGCGTTGGTAGAATTATCAGTCATCAAGTTAGAATTTTAAAAGGTAGCATTAAGACGAATGATACGGTTACTGCAAGCGTAAATGTACAAAAACGTATGGCAACTGCTAGAAATCACTCTGCAACCCATCTTTTGCATAAAGCATTAAGAACTGTTCTTGGTACGCACGTAGAACAAGCGGGTTCTATGGTTAGCCCAGAGAGATTGAGATTTGACTTTTCTCACTTTGAAGCAATTTCACATGATGATTTGATGAAGATTGAAAAGCTGGTTAACGAGCAAATCTTTAATTCTCTTCCTGTTATAACCGAAGAAATGTCAATTGATCGTGCGAGAGAAAAAGGTGCGATGGCATTGTTTGGTGAAAAATACGGAGAATCAGTAAGAGTAGTAACTATGGGCGATTATAGTATTGAACTTTGTGGTGGTACACATCTAACAAATACAGCTGAAGTTGGCCTCTTTAAAATTGTTAGTGAAACAGGTGTTGCAGCTGGCGTGAGAAGAATAGAAGCTTTCACTGGTGAAAATGTTTACAAATTGCTTACAGATTTAGACAATAAACTCCATCAAGTATCTGATATTCTTAAAACGAGTGTAGGCGAAGTTGGCCATAAGGCAGAACAGCTACAGGTTGAGATAAAGATGCTTCAACGAGAAAATGAAGCTTTAAAGAATAAATTGGCTAAAAGCGCATTATCTGATGTACTGAGCAGTATGAAAGAAATAAATGGCTACCAAGTTGTAACCGCTAGATTTGATGGTGTGGATATGAACACGCTTCGCAACATGGGCGATCAAGTTAAAAATCAGTTTGAGAACAGTGTTGTGGTACTTGCGAACGTAGCAGATGGAAAGGTTGAACTCCTTGCTATGGTTTCTGATGTAGCGGTTAAAAAAGGCGCTCATGCTGGCAATATCATCAGAGAGGTTGCAAAAATCGCTGGTGGCGGTG
>DJWQ01000139.1 GCA_002441045.1 Firmicutes bacterium UBA6226
TATTTAGCCGTTAATTAGTTAATGGTGCGGACAATGAGATTTGAACTCACACAGCCTTTAAGCCACATGCCCCTCAAACATGCGCGTCTACCGTTCCGCCATATCCGCAAATTAAAGGGTATAAATTAAATTATACCCATTTTGACTCGTTATTCAACTGCAACAATGTAAGCGTAGATATCTTGTTTACCATTGATGACTTCGATTTCAAGGTCTTCATTCAAGGATTGAATGTACTTCTTGACTTCTGTAATTTCATCTTCGGAAACATCTTTACCATAGAATAGAGTTACAATTTCTGAGGTTTCTTTAATGATGGTGTCGAGTAATCCATGAATCGCTTCTACACGATCAGGTAGTGATACCACAATCTTGCCTTTAGTGATACCAATGAAATCACCTTTCGCAATCTTAACACCGTTCATTTCAGTGTCTCTGACTGAGTAAGTTAATTCACCTGTAGTCATATTTGCAACGATTTCTGACATCGCTTCGACATTATCATCCATTTCTTGGGTGTTATCGAATACCATTAATGAAGCATACCCTTGACCAATGCTCTTTGTCTTTAGGACGCGGATATTTTGATCTTCACATAGTGCTAAGGTTTGTTCAGCGGATAAGATAACGTTAGAGTTATTAGGTAAAATAATGACATTTTCAGCATTGACTGCTTTAACTGCTTTAATGAACTCTTCCGTTGGTGGGTTCATGGTTTGTCCGCCATCGATGATGTAATCTACGCCGAGTTCTTTAAAGGCTTGTTTGATACCATCGCCAAAGCATACTGCGATGATGCCATATTTGGATCTTTCTTCTTTAACTGCTTGGAAGTTGACTTCTTCTTTGTGATCATGGTTGTGGTCATGTTCATGGATGCTTTCGACTACAGCACCATGTTGAAGTCTCATATTTTCAACTTTCATGGTTTGTAGATCACCATATTTTTGACCTAACGTGATGGCTACACCTGGTTGATTGGTATGTACGTGTACTTTAACCAATTCTTCATCTTGTACTAAGACAAGTGAGTCGCCCATTTGTAATAAGGTATTTCTTAAAACTTCTTGATCGAAGTCATTTTGATTGTGTAATTTAACAATAAATTCTGTACAA
Source organism: Firmicutes bacterium UBA6226 (assembly GCA_002441045.1). Next base: position 1,117 of record DJWQ01000139.1, read on the forward strand.
TAACCAAATTCAATGTTGAAGTCTTCAATGTTTTGTCCTTTAAAGCCTTCTTCATGTTGTAATTCTTGTTGCACTTCTTGTTGTAAGGTGAGTGTTTGGCCTTGTGCTGCCAATAACATACCTTCAATGATCTTGATAAAGCCAGCACCACCGGAGTCTACTACACCTGCTTGTTTCAATACAGGTAGTAATTCTGGTGTTCTGTCTAGGGATACTCTTGCTTGTGCTAAATAGCAATTTAAGACGTCTTCAACCGATTTTAAAGACTTTCTTTCTCTTAATACATGTTCAGCTGCTTCTCTAACAACGGTTAGGATGGTACCTTCTACTGGGGTCATAACTGCACGGTAAGCCATTTGATAGCCACCAACCAAAGCTGCGATGAATTCGTCTACAGTCGCAGAACCATTCTTGATTTTTGCAATTTCGGAATAAACGCCGCGGAAAAATTGGGATAAGATAACGCCTGAGTTACCTCTTGCGCCCATCAATAGCCCACGGGATAAAATTTTGGACACGTCAACGATGGATTTTGAGTCTAATGTGGATACTTCTTTAATACCCGCCATCATGGTCATTTGCATGTTCGTGCCTGTATCGCCATCCGGTACCGGAAATACGTTTAAGTGGTTAATTTCTTGGTGGTTGTTCTTTAAGTTAATCGCCCCGTTGGTCACCATTTTTTTAAATAATGATCCACTGATTGTGTTTGCCATTTTAATCCTCCTGATAATTAAATGACTAGATATTGAATTTTAGATATATTTGGTCTCAAAGAGATAGTGTCAATTTAATGTGTTTTTTAGGCTTTCTTAGTATAGCATGTTTACTTTGAAGATGCAAGTATACAAGATACAACGCTATTATATCACAAGTGATAAAAAAAGAAACCCCTTTTGTATGATACGAAATTATTACTTTTCACTAGACAATATCAAATAATACTATATAATAATATAAGTAGTCATAATTACGCACGAAATAGGCTGAAACCAGTTGCTTTTTATTTTTGAGTATGGTATAGTTTTAATGCGCGAAGTAAAGGAGTGAAACTATGGCAAAATGTTATGTAACAGGTAAGGGTACGACTTTTGGTAATACAAGAAGCCACGCCTTAAATGCGACAAGACGCACATGGAAAGTTAATCTACAAACCGTTCGAATCATAGATGAAGATGGTAATGTTAAGAAGGTTAAAGTTTCTGCGCGTGCACTTAAAAAAGGTACACTTACAAGAGCTTAAAAAAAATAAGGCAGATCGCCTTTTTTTTTCTGACGAGTGGTGAAGAGTGTTGGTAACCTGTTAGATTAACATCTTAACAAAGACAACAAACCACCATTCAAGAAATAGACAATAATTGAATCAAAAAATATGTTATAATTGGATTGCCAAACAATGTAAAAAGGAACTACAAAAGCGAGTATTTTATCCTTGAATTGTTTGGCGACGTTCCTGGGGATAAAGTACTCGCTTTTGTAGTCTAGGAACGTTCTATGTCCAATTCAATATACTGCCCGACCTGTGGGCAACCCTCCATCAAGCATGGAAGAACTAAAACCGGTGTTCAGAGATATTTTTGTCCTCAATGTAAAAAGACATTTATAAGAGACCAAACACCGAGCAAAGGTTTTAAGCAAAGCGAATCTGTGATCAAGAGATTCATCGGGTACATGATTGATGATGTCACCTTAGATGTCGCAGCTCGTAATCTTTCGATCGACCATAAAACCGCACTGTACTATCGCTTCATGATTTTTCACGCATTACTCGACTACCAAGACGAAATCGTCCTTGATGGCAGCATCATGATCGACGAAACATTCATAAGCATCAGAGAGAAAAAATACAAGATTCAACGGCCTGATGGGCAAGATATCCGGGGATTGTCCTTCAATCAGCTCTGCGTGATTACCATCATAAATTTGAAAGGTTTATGCACTGCAAAGGTCTCGTCGAGAGCTATGGCACAGCCCGAAGACTTTATCAGGCTGTTTAATAGAAACCTCGGGAACATCAAACGCTTTCTCCACGATGGAAATCCAAAGCAGATACAATTTATGAAACAGTATGATGTAGATCGAGTCAACGCGCGCAAGAGTGAAGACGAAGAATTATCAACATTAATCGTTGATTCATTACACAGCAGTCTAAAGAGATACCTGTTCAAACACGCTGGGCTAAGACTCAAACATCTGCAACACTACCTCAACTTCTTTACTTACAGGCACAATCAGCTTATCTTGGCAGATCCAAAAAACAAGAAAGAGCAGTTAAAAGCAAAGAATGATATGGTTATTGACCTGTATAAACGGATTCAGAAATCAAGAAAGCAAGTCAACTATCAAACATTTTTAAAAGATAAAGGCATTACTGACATTTTGGAGAAGCATCGATGAGTTCACCAACACTCTTCACCACTCGTCAGTTTTTTTTTATTCTTTGGACTGAAA
>DJWQ01000036.1:0-3118 GCA_002441045.1 Firmicutes bacterium UBA6226
GCCATTGCAAAACCTTAGTAAATGGCGGGAGTGTGACAGAGGTGGGCACGGTCTTTGCATTTCCAGAGCAGATTAAAGAGTTATTAATAGAGCTAAAACTTGCTTATACTGAAAGATTTACACATCGTATTTTTCTAGATGAGCATTATCAACAGGTCGAACATGTTCCAAGTGAAGAAATTGGTCAGTTGATGAGTGAGCTTGCTGTGTTAAGTGAACATTTGATGAGTTATAGAGAGATGGTGAAGGAAGTTACCTATGGTCAGATTCCCAAAGCGCTTAGTATGCCGCTCAGTCTTTATCTTGAACAGCTTAATTTAAATACCATTGCCCAAGTTATTGCACCTCACTTTTCATCCTTTGGATTTGGCAGTATTCACGAGGTTCAAGCCTACTATGCTTTTAAAATCTTTGATACGCATACCATTGAGGCCTTTATTAAAAGTGATAAACTCTTGTATGTGAAAGATGGCACTGCAGCACTCATTGAGAAGCTTGCTGAAAGTGTAAAGGATATTAGATACGCTATGCCAGTGAGAAAGATAACGACAATTGGTGAGTGCGTAAGGGTTAAAACAGATTACGATGAACAAGTATTTGATAAGGTTCTGATCACGACAAAGCTGCCAGAGCATGTGATAGAAGATGATTTTTATACGAACTGGATGTCACAATTAGATACAAATCCTTATGTGACCTATGTTTATGAAGCGGTGGACAGAAACTTATCGACGACCTACTTCAAGGCAAATCTAGGCTGTAAAGATAAAATTCAATTTTTTCATACCTTTAAGCAAGCGGAAAGTACATTTTTAGTGGCATATGTCTATGGCTACAACAGTGAAAGACTGTCTGCTGAGGTAAGTGAGACGCTGGAAGCTGCAAAGATAAAAGTTAAGCGCTTAGTGACTGCAAAGCAGTGGCACATTTTTCCCCACCTAAAGGTGCATAAGCTGTCCCTAGACTACTACGATCAGGTGCATCGGCGTAAAGATCACCCCATCCAGCCGATCGGGGCGTTGATTACAAAGCCGTCATTATCACATCTGTATCAGTCGGTGAAACAAAGTGTGGCGGTACTTTTGGTATAAAATTAGATTTATAGGGTTGAATAAAGTAAAATAAAATAAGTATTTTGCAGCAGTTGCGAAATGAGATGTTAATCGTAATGAGGATTGAAATGAGTAGAGAGATAAAGAAGGAATCAACTAAAGAAATAAAGAATGAAGCGAGTAAAGAAAGTGAAACGCGGGTTTTAGTCAGTGAGATAGCCAAGCTATATGGGCTGACCAATCAAACCATTCACTATTATGAGGGCAAGAAGATCATCAAACCCGAGCGGGATATTTTAAATAATTATCGATATTTCAATGAAAGCGATATCAAGCGCTTAGGTGCGATAAAGAAATATCGAAATGCGGAATTTACGCTTGAAGAAGCACAGCAGATGTGTGAAGTGGATGATTTTGAAGAGATTATCGCCAAAATGAATAAGCGAAAGGATGCGGTTCTGGCTCACATTAAACACCAACAGATGATTGCCGATCGATTAGAGGAACAGGTGGCATTAACCCTTCGATATAGGGAGATTGGCACTAAACCTGTGTTAGAGGTATTGCCAGCTCAGTACATCCTTGCGGCATATGACAATGAGGTGATCTATCAGGAAGCTGCTTTTAAAACAGAAGCGGCCTCTTGGTTTCAAAATAATTTTTTTACTCATGCTTGTAGTTTGTATCAGGTGGACATAGAAGAGGATGTCGTTATAGCCACTAATCGGTTTAAAAAGGTGGCATTTGGTATGTTAGCATCTGAGGAAATTAAGGATTATTTGTCTCTAGAGGTGACTGAGAATATCTTAGAGATCGATGCGGGGAAATTTCTAACCGCAACGGCTATGATCGGTTCAGATGCAGATATACAGCAGGCTTTAGAGGCACTTATGGCGTTTTCAAAGCAGAAAGGTTATACGATCCGTTCGAATCCCTTCACCAAAACGATTTTTGCTTCAAAGGATAAAGACAACGCTTATCTTCTTTTTGTTCAAATTCATTTTCCAATTTTTTAAAAAAAGACTTGAACCCTCAAACCTTTGATACTATATACTAACTTTGTTATATATTAAACAAAGATAAGCGAGGTATTGGAGGATGAAATTTAAAAGACTGATAGCTATGGTCTTAATGATCGCCCTGTTAGTAAGCTTAACAGCGTGTTCAAGTAATGGGGGAAATGAAGCGACTACGGAAGTCGCTAAGGGAAATTATACACCTGGCACCTATGAAGCGACCGCTCAAGGGTTTGGTGGGAGTGTTAGCGTAAAAGTGACAGTAGATAGTAATGCGATTACGAATGTTGAGATCGTCGCTGACGGAGAAACTGAAGGTGTAGGTTCGAAAGCTGTTGAAGAATTACCTGCACAGATCGTTGCTGCCAACGGTACAGAAATCGAAGGCGTATCAGGTGCGTCTTATTCAAGTGAAGGTATTTTAAACGCAGTTGAAGAAGCGCTTGCTCTTGCAAGAGGCGAAACACCTGCACCTAAAGTAGCTCAAGATGGAGAGTACGTTACAGAGGTGGTTGGACATGAAGGTACTGTAAAGGTTGCCACTTCTTTCTATGGCGGTAAAATTACAGACGTAAAAGTAGTATTAAATGATGAGACGCAAGGGATTGGAACCTATGCAGTGGAGAGAATCCCAGCAAAGATCTTAGAAGCACAAAGTGTAAACGTTGAAGCTGTATCAGGTGCAACGGTGACATCAAACGCAATTAAATCAGCGGTTAGCAAAGCGGTAGAAGCAGCTGGCGGCAGTGTTTCTGACTACAGTGCAGAGGTTGAAAAGGCAGCGGTAGTTGAAAATGAAGTAGAAGAAAACGTACAGGTAGCGATTATGGGCGCTGGTACTGCTGGTCTATACGCTGCAGCTCAACTTCTTGAAAAAGGTGTTACTGACGTTATCATTTTTGAAAAGCAAGATATCCCAGGAGGTACCATGCCTGCGACATTTGGCGGTATGATCATGACGGGATCTGATATATATGACAACTGGGGACTAGGTTCACCTAACTATGCGTCTTGGGATGTCATGAAGGAAAGATATGTTTCATATCTATC
>DJWQ01000036.1:3181-4665 GCA_002441045.1 Firmicutes bacterium UBA6226
ATGCAGTTCTTAGTAGATCGTATCGAAGCTAAGGGCGGTAGAATCATTTATGGCACGCCAGTTACTGACTTAATTCAAGATGATTCAGGTCGTATCACAGGGCTAATCGCTGAAGGCAATGACGGTACAAAATGGCATGTGAATGCTAACTCTGTTATCATCGCATCAGGTAGCTTTGCTAAAAACGAACAATTAATCGAACAGTATTTTAGTGAATGGGCTGGTCATGATTTTAATACGATTAAATCCTTAACAGGCGATGGTCTTATTTTAGGTATAAAGTACGGTGCCGGTATAGAGGATATGGGTGCAGAAATCCCTGGCTTTATGTCGACATACGATTCACACTTTGAACTTGCATTTATGCACCTTACTGTGCCGGGAATTATCGTTAATATTAAAGGTGACGAGTTTGGCGATATCGTAAAAATGAATCACCAAGTGATGTCAGAAGCGAAGGCAGATCCGAATAATGGCGATACTTTCTACTACATCTTCGATGAAGCAGCTGCAGCACAAGCATATAAAAGCGATGTCTATGGTTTTGATACCTACAAGGGCATCTTCGAAAAGGGTGAAGCGGTGCATTATGAGTCACTTGAAGCCTGTGCGACTGCACTTAACCTTCCTGACCTAGTTCAAACGGTAGATACAAACAACGCTTTAGCACTTAAAGGCGAAGCCAATGAATGGGGCAGAACAGGCTTACCACATATCGATGATAACAACGGTGTTTGGGCTTTAAGAGTAGACCCTAGCGTGTACTTAACCACTGGTGGTCTTAAAATCGATCCAGATTCAAGAGTTTTAACAGAAGCTGGCGCTGTTATCCCTGGATTATATGCAGCTGGTGACGTCGTGGGTTCTATCGAACAAAAAGACGGTGTCACTTATGGCTACGGATTCGTAGCAGCGATGTCTTTTGGTGCGATTGCAGCAGAATCAATCGTTTTTGATAACCAATAAATTATGACAATCTCAATTGACCCCAATTTGATATAAATTAAATATCTGTGAAACAAATCCTCAAAAAAACACCTATGTAGAAATACATAGGTGTTTTTTATGGAAAGTTTGCTTTACATTTATAAAAATCGTGATATACTGTGAATATGGAAAGTAAACTTTACATAGAAGGGAGTTTGCATGAAAAATAGACTTGAGCAACTGCGTAAGGAACGTGGTATCAAACAAGAAGAACTGGCAGCGATTTTAGAGGTTTCAAGACAGACCATAGGCTCACTTGAAAATGGAAGGTATAACCCATCGATCGTTTTGGCGTTTAAACTGGCGAAGTTTTTTAATTTAAACATTGAGGAAATCTTTATCTATGAGGAGGATTCAGATGAAAAATAAAATGAGAGATTATTTGATAATCCTAGTGGGATTAGTGATGTTAGGGCTTGGACTTTATTTCATAAAGTCAGAAGTTGAACCAGAAGGGATTATGAGAACTTTCCCCTATATCCTAGTGGGCGTGGGCT
>DJWQ01000204.1 GCA_002441045.1 Firmicutes bacterium UBA6226
GCTCACCCATATTAAAAGCTTCATATAAAGTAGCAATATTATTTAAAATCGCAGCGATAGAACCTTTCATATCAAGGTGCTGTGCAATTCTCAAGGATTGGTGATAAAAATCAAGTGCGATTCCATATCGACCATAATAGCTTTGTATGTTACCAAGAAGATTACACACACGTCTTTGAACATTGTCGAGATGATGTTTTTTTGAAAGTTCAAATGCTTGGTTAGCATTCTGAAGTGCTAGTTCTACATCACCATTACTCAGCTGAAAATTGGCTAAATTCACTAGAGACCTTGCTATCGTATTTGGCTCGTTTGTATCAGAACTATATCTGTAAATATCATCGATTAGCTTTTTACGTTCAATACTTGTCATTGTTTCATCATTTTCATATCGATCATTTAACTGATTGATTAAGCTTATCTCCATTCATTCACCTACTTGCCTAAACCTTATTATTTGCATTTTAAATTCATACCAAATGAAATGCCCTTTTAATCTACAAATCTGACGCACATGCCATAATCGCTTTAACTTGTAAATAGGTGCCTAAGACGAGGGACGCTTCATCAAGAAAAAAGTCATGTGTGTGAAGTGCACCGTCTAGGCGATCCTTAAAACCACATCCTAAGTGATAAAATGAGCCTCTCGCTTCATCTAAAAAATATGAAAAATCCTCCACGCCTAACGAAGGTAACTCTTTTTCGTATACATTTGTTTCACCGAGTTCACTTTGAAATACCTTTCTTAGTACTCTCGTAGTATCCGCATCATTAATCAACGCTTTATAGCCTTCCTCAAATTTCACCTTTGCTTCAGCACCTGACCAAGAGCAAACAGATTTAACTAAGGTAACTAATTTATCCTTCAAAAGTTGTCGCGTTGCTTCATCTGTTGTTCTCATACCACCTGAAAATGTCACTTCGTCACAAATGATATTGTCCTTTGTACCGCCATGAATTCTACCTACGGTTATTACCGCTTGATCTAAAGGTGAAACATATCTACTAACCAATGTCTGTATGTCATTTATAATGGATGCAGCGATGACAATGGCATCGATTCCTTTAGTCGGATAGGCACCATGTGCTGCTTTACCTATAATTTTAACTTCAAATAAATCAGAAGCAGCGTTGAGCTTTCCTTCTCTAATTTCGACTGCACCTACTGGTAAATAGGGCATTACATGTAAACCTAAAATACAATCGACATCAGGCGATTTCATTACACCTTCTGAAACCATACGCATCGCCCCACCTATGGTCTCCTCAGCAGGTTGAAAGAAGAATTTTAAGTTGCATGGAAGCAGAGATTCATTTTCAGAAAAAAATCTCGCAACTCCCAATTGGATCGTTGTATGTGCGTCGTGGCCACATGCATGCATTACTTGATCCACGCGAGACTTATATGGCACATCGAGCTCTTCTTGAATTGGTAATGCATCGATATCCGCTCGAAGACCAATTGTTTTTCTCCTCTCTTCCTTAAGCAATACCCCACACACACCAGTTGATGCACTTGGATAATTATTGATACTCATTTTATTTAAATGAGCAATGATTTTCTCCTGTGTTTTATACTCTAACTCACTAAGTTCTGGCTCTTGATGAAATGAACGTCTCACTTCAATTAACCAATCTCTGTATGCCACTATTTTTTTGTAAATAGGATCGTCAAGATAGGGCTGGTGGTCTAATGTATCAAAATGATGTAATGCCATATTTGTTCTCCATCTCATCTAAATAATCGATTATTAAGGGCTCCTTGCCATTCTCGATGACCTCTCTCGGAACACGCATAGCAATCCGTGAAAGCAACTCATTTCTATTGGTCTCTGCCAATTTAGCAAGTTCTAAAAGCTGTGGTGAAACATCATCAAATAAAATGACTTCTGTTCCCAAGCTTACCTCTTCAACATCAGTAACATCTATCATACATTGATCCATACACATCAGACCAACGATTGGTGCAAGATGTCCATTAACCATTACTTTGCCTTTTCCAGACAAGTGCCTTGGCAATCCATCTGCATAACCGATTGGAAGAACTGCAATTTTGGTTTTTCTTTCAGCTATGAACAGTCGATCATAGCTGACAGCCTCTCCAATTTCCAACGTTTTGACTTGTGTCACATTGGTCTTCAACGACATCACTGGTCTAAGTGTAAATGGTGTTTTTCTGCTACAATAGCCATAGAGAATCGCCCCTAATCTTACCATATCATAATGCTTATCGGGGTATGCAATGGTGGCGATGCTATCACAGGCATGCTTTAACGGAATTGAAATATGACGTTCTCGAAGCTGCTTTATCAATGCATCAAACTTAGCAAACTGCGCCTCGTCTGACTCAATCGAGTCCAAGGCCAGATGTGTGAATATGCCTTCTACAATAAGAAATTCATAGGTTAAACAGGCCTCAACTGCTTCTATCAACTCACTTGGATCTTTATAGCCCAATCGATTAAATCCTGTATCAAACTTCAAGTGTATTATAGCTTTTTTATCATCATAGGAAGCATTTAAATTGAGTTTTCTCGCTTCGTCCATACTGAAAAGGGTAAGGGTTATATCATGCTTAACAGCTATGTCGTAATCCTTTTCAAAGGTATATCCCATTACTAAAATTGGACATTTAATGCCACTTTTTCTAAGGGCTTTCCCTTCTCTTACATTTGCGACGCCTAGGTAATCTACACCTAAAGACTCAAGGTGTTTTCCTATGGTAATCAGGTCGTGTCCATATGCATTTGCTTTTACAACACCTGTTATCTTTACATTTTGTGCGATGATCTGACGCATCGAATTATAGTTATGTGTAAGTGCGTCTAGATCTATTGTGGCGCGAGTGCCAATCATAACATTTCTCCTGTCATCCTATATTTCTGATTTCATCGCTTCTAAATCCAGTATCTTAAAAGAGGATTTATGGAAATCAATATAACCATCCTCTTTCATTTTACTCAGCTCTCTCGAGATTGATGGACGTGCAACATTAAAAAAATCAGCAAGTGCATCTCGGTTCATCGGCAAAGTGAAAATCGGTGTATTCTGATCTTTCCATTGTTCTATTAAATAAGCACACAATCTACCTCTTAAGCTTCTAATTGACAGATAATCTACCTTGCGCGTCAGCATGAGTGCTTTTCTAGACATAATTCGCAGCATGTTATAAATTACTGTTTGATGTGCATCACACATTTTTTCACAGTTTTTAATGATATTTTCAGGTGAAATAAATATAACTTCACAATCCAATTGTGCCGTTACATTGACTGGCCAGAATTTACGATCAGAAAAACTAATCATCTCACCAAACATATCTCCGGAATGCAGAACGGTTAAAATGGCTCTGATTCCCGCAATATTTTCCTTTGCTATAACGGCTTCTCCTTCAATTACGATACCAAGTCCGGTAAAAGGATTCCCGCTAATTGCGATGCTCTCGCCTTTTTTAAACTGTGTGATTCTAGGATTCAAACAATTTAGCATATTTGCAAGTTCATGCTTTT
>DJWQ01000189.1:0-1531 GCA_002441045.1 Firmicutes bacterium UBA6226
ACAAAAATAGCATTTCCAATCATGATAAAGGGGACGATTGGTAATAATGGCATAATTCCTAGTAGAAAGGCAACTAAAGGTGTTAGTACCCCAATTAAAGTTGCTGATAATGGACCAACGATCAAAGTCGCTATAATTAATGTCATGTTGACAAGTGGGCCAACCGCAGGCTGCGCAAATTGATTAAAACCAATTTGAAAGATAAGTGCTAATGATAATAATACTGCTGTTCTAGTAAAGTGGTTCATATGATGCTTCATATCGAGTTACTCCTTTCAAAATTTTTATATTCCTATTCAACGACGTGAACCGTTCCTAAATCGATAATTTGCTTTACATGTTCATCATCTAACATGTAGTACACAACCTTACCCTCTTTTCTTGACTTAACTAATTTTGCCTGCTTGAGTACTCTTAGCTGGTGTGATATAGCACTTTGTGTCATCCCTAATATAAAAGCAATATCGCATACGCATAGCTCTGTCTCTGTAAGTGCAGTCAAGATTTTAATTCTTGTAGGATCACCAAACACTTTAAAAAAATCTGCCATTGAAGCTAAAACATTTGATTCAGGCATGAATTTTTTTGCTAATTCAATAGCTTCCTGATGCATAACATTACAATCACAACGATCTTCATTACTCATTTTATGAATGTTTTTTTCTTTTTTTATAATATCATTCTCTTTTGTAGGCATGTCCATTCCCTATTCTTTCTTTTTCTCACTACAACTTTCAATTTTGAAATGTCTATTCTAAAGCTTATTCAATTAGATCCTTAAGGAAATATTTGGCATAATATTCATCATATGTTAAGTTTGAACTATGAACTTTTGTTGCTAAGTCGGCACCTAAGTAACGATAATGCCAGGGTTCATACATATAACCAGTCGTATCTTCCTTGCCTTTAGGATATCTGAGAATATAACCATATTTATAGCTATTTTCAGTAAGCCATTGAAACGCTTCTGTATTTTCAAAAGCTTGGGCAACATCATTTATATCAATAGCGAGTCCCGTTTCATGTTCGGAATGTCCAGGTCTTGCAGAAAATCGATCCGCGGCTGCCTTACCATTATTAGCGGTGTACTTATTGTATAAGTTCTCTTGATAATTATAAGTTCTGTAAGCCGATATAATTTTTATTGAAACGCCATCTTTTTGGGCTGCATCAGACATTTCAACAAAAGCGTTTAGTGCTCTTTCCGATAATAGATAGCTTTTGCCATCTTGAACGTAGTAACCATCCTTTACGCTCACCAAATCTGAAGGTTCAAACGAGCTAGATAACTGATAAAACTTATTACACAAAACTTCTATCGAGTTTGGTTCTATTGCCTCTGAGATGTTGGTATAAAACTCTTGATCCAAATTTGTGTTTACTTTTAATACAACCTGTTCGGCTGATAAATCTGGATATTTGGATGCGAATGCTATATACCTCTTTTCATAAGATGCGATATTATATGCAACTGTATTAAATGTCATATTATTTTCTCCTTGCGAACCCTGCGTACTTTCACTTGTATTAG
>DJWQ01000189.1:1592-5410 GCA_002441045.1 Firmicutes bacterium UBA6226
GTATTTGAGTCATTGGAAGGTAATAGTCCCTTTACGATACCTGAGATTAAGATATAAATAAGTATCAAGCCGATACCTATAATCACTAATCTTCTAATTAAATACTTTGATTTTAGAAATCTTCTAATTTTGTCTTTTCTCGAATTGACCTTCATCACTGTCTCCTAAATTAGTTCTAGTCATAATTATACTGTATTTCAACTATTAATACGAGGGGATTTTTGCTTCTTTTGGTGCTTTGACATAATCTTTCGGGTATGGTAATATTTTTTTATCTTTAAATGATTTCATCATTTAACAACAAGTAAGGTGATAATATGATACGTTTTTTTGACTACTTAAAACCATTCTTACCACGAATGTCACTCGGACTTTCTATTAAGTTTCTGGGTACAATTATGGATCTGCTTATACCTTGGATTCTTGCACATGTCATTGATGATATTGTTCCTACCCGAGAGATTAAACTTATCATCTACTGGAGTGGTGCGATGGTACTCTGCGCTGGTATTGCAATCCTAGCAAATATAACTGCTAATCGTATGGCGACCAGAGTTGCAGCGGAAACAACTAGGCGAATTCGTCATGATTTATTTTCAAAAATTGTCTATTTGTCTTGCGGTCAAATCGATAAATTTACGATACCATCTTTAGTTTCAAGACTAACGTCTGATACTTATCACGTACATCATATGGTAGGTATGATGCAACGTTTAGGTGTTAGAGCACCTATTCTTTTACTCGGTGGCATCATAGTTACCATATCTATTGACCCAATGCTTGCACTGGTGTTGATAGGTGTGCAACCCTTTATCTTTGCAACTGTTTATATCGTTTCTAAAAAAGGAATTCCACTTTACAAATCCCTTCAAAAATCAGTAGATCAAATGGTTCGCGTAATCAGGGAAAATATTACCGGCGTTAGAATTATTAAAGCGTTAGGAAAATCAGATTCTGAGCGCAATCGTTTCAGTTATTATAGCAGTGATGTTGTCAAACATGAGAAAAAAGTGGGTTATACCATGGCAATTACTAATCCAATGATGAATCTATACCTAAACTTCGGATTAACTGGCGTCATACTTGTCGGTGCCTATCGTGTCAATCTAGGTCTTACGCAACCTGGTGTTGTAATTGCCTTCTTGACTTACTTTACAATCATATTAAATGCCATGCTCTCCATCAGCCGTATTTTTGTGTTAGCTTCTAAAGGACTTGCGTCATTCCAAAGAATCGTTGAAGTCATCGATACCCCTGAAGAACTCAGCATTGAACAACATCCCATAAAAGATACAAAATACCATGTGGAATTCGATGATGTGGTCTTTTCTTATCATAAGAATCAAGCGGATCTTAATCACATCAATTTTAAACTTGAAAAAGGCCAAACACTTGGAATTATTGGCCCAACTGGAAGTGGTAAAACAAGTATTATTAAATTATTACTAAGGCTTTATGATGTCGATCACGGAGAGATTAGAATTAATGGTGCTAACATTAAGTCTATTGGACGTGAAACCTTACACAGACTCTTTGGAATCGTCTTCCAAAGTGATATCCTATTTGCTGATTCTATCATGGAAAACATAGACTTTGGTAGAGCGTTGCCAATTGAAAATCTACTCTTTTCTACTCAAGCCGCACAAGCTGCAGAGTTCATCGATTCATTAACTGAAGGCTGGCATCATAGGTTGAGTATTAAGGGTATGAACATGAGTGGTGGTCAAAGACAAAGAATTTTACTTTCTAGAGCACTTGCCTCTCAACCTGAAATTCTAATTTTAGATGACTCTTCAAGCGCACTTGATTATCGTACAGATGCAAACCTTAGGATGGCACTTTTAGAACATTATGCACAGACGACCAGCATCATCATCGCACAACGTGTAAGTGCAATTATGCATGCAGATCTTATTTTGGTTATGGAAGATGGTGAAATCAAAGCGTCTGGAACTCATGAAGAGCTTAAACAGAACAATGAGAGCTATCGTGCAATCTGTCAATCACAATTAGGAGGTGATTTAAATGACGCGATCTGATAAATCACCAACACCAGTTAAATCAAGTCATCAAAAGCCTCAAGATCGAAAGAAAACACTAAAACGTTTGGGCAATTACTTATTAAGGTATAGAAGCTTATTGTTTATAGCTTTGATACTTACTTTTAGTAGCAATATTCTTTCTCTTATTGGACCTTCTTTGGCTGGTAAAGCAATAGATGCATACGGTGCATCATCTGGTAATGTAAACTTTTCACTTGTTTTCAAGTATATCATTCAAATGCTATTATTATATGCACTTGCTTCACTATTCTCGTACCTGTTGGCTATTTTAATGATTAAAATTAGTCAAAAGGTCATCCAAAGAATGAGAACCGATGTTTTTAATAAGTTATCAAACTTACCCGTTGGATATTTTGACACACAGCAGACAGGTGACATTATCAGCAAGCTCACCTACGATATCGACACAGTAAACACATCATTATCAAATGATGTGATTCAAATTTTTACAAGCATTATTACTGTATTCGGCTCACTTGCGATGATGATTGCCATATCACCTTATTTGGTTCTCGTTTTTGCAGTTACGATTCCTATTTCCATACTCTTTACACGCTTCATGAGTCGCAAAACACGTCCTCTTTTTAGAAAACGATCAGCAAAACTTGGTGAACTCAATGGCTTTGTAGAAGAAATCATCTCAGGACAAAAAGTCATTAAGGTCTATCATCAAGAAGATGTAATGATCAAAAGATTTGATCATAAAAATGACGAAGCTGTTGAAGCCTTTTATAATGCTGAGTATTACAGTAGTACTGTTGGACCATCTGTTAATTTCATTAACAATTTATCATTAACATTGGTTAGCATGTTTGGCGCAATTTTATATCTATATGGTATGCTTACAATAGGTAATGTCTCCTCTTTCGTTCTCTACTCTAGAAAGTTCTCAGGACCTATTAATGAAATGGCCAATATCATAAGTGAACTTCAATCCGCTCTAGCAGCTGCTGAACGTGTATTCAAAGTTGTCGATGAATTACCCGAGAAACCAGATTCAGAAAATGCAATTGATTTAAATGAACGCATCGTTAAAGGACATGTACGCTTTGATCACGTAACTTTTGGTTATACAGCCGATAAAATCATTATCAAATCACTCAACCTTGATGTTAAACCTGGTCAGCTTGTGGCAATAGTAGGTCCAACAGGTGCTGGTAAAACGACTCTAATCAATCTACTAATGCGTTTTTACGATCCAAACGAAGGCAAAATCTTAATCGATGGTATTGATATTAGTGATTATCAAAGAACTTCACTTAGGAAAGGTTTTGCAATGGTTTTACAAGATACATGGCTGTTTCAAGGCAGCATCTATGAAAACTTATCCTATGGGAAACCAGACGCAACACTTGATGAAGTCATTGCCGTAGCAAAAGCTGCAAAAATTCACAACTTCATTACCCATTTACCACAGGGTTATGAGACACTTTTAACAGAAGAAGGAATTAATATCTCACAAGGTCAAAAACAGTTAATGACCATTGCAAGAGCAATGCTTTTAGATGCAAGAATCTTGATCTTAGACGAAGCAACCTCAAATGTAGATACGCAAACTGAGATCCAGATCCAAGAAGCCATGAGAGACTTAATGATTGATAAAACGAGCTTTGTAATCGCCCATCGGCTGTCTACGATTCAAAATGCCGACGTCATCGTGGTTGTCGACCAAGGAGAAATCGTCGAACAGGGCACACACAATGAGCTTCTTAATAATAATGGTCTATATGCTGAAATGTATAACAGCCAATTTGT
>DJWQ01000203.1 GCA_002441045.1 Firmicutes bacterium UBA6226
ATTAGGTATTTACTAAGTTCACCTGTATCGGAAATAAACTGTTCCAAATTCATAGTTGCTACTGGGATCGCAGGATCGTAAGATTTACCAGCGCCTCTTTGTTCCCAGTACACCATTACAAAATCATTTTCAATCAATTGATTGGTTGCTTTCATCATCGCAAACTCGGGACCACCGGGTCCACCATGGACAAATAATATAACCGGCTTGCTAATGTCTCTTCCTCTTATGATGAGATGTTGATCTATACCACCTATGTTGACCGTTTCTATAACCGATATACTGTTTGGGAGTTCCTTTCCGCTTGAATCAGTAATTGGATCTGGTTTACCAGGGCTATTAATGACCCAAAGGACCAGTAAAATTAGTATCACTAATAATAACGATATAAAAATTAATCCTATCCATTTTAAAACTCTTCTTAAAGGAATAAAAAACTTACTTCTTAAAGGAATAAAAAACTTACTTCTAATCATATTAACCTCCTATTGTCGTATTGTAACTTGATTCACACCCGATAAATACATACTAAAGTCGGTATAATGATTCTTTTAAATTAAGTAAACTCTAAATAAATTATTCGCATATGATTTAATAGCATCTGAATGATTAAGAATGGAGGTAATTTTTATGAAAGATCAAAATTTAAATCAAGTAAATGAAGCTGAAACAGGTACTTCGACTAAATCGTCCGATACAGCAGTTCGCACATTTTTTACAAAGAGGAACATTGGCCTCCTTGCTCTGGCCTATGCGGCTTCGATATTAGCCCAAAACGTACTATTTGGGGTTTCTGGTGCTCCTGGGTACAACGATCCTATAGAGGTTGTATTGTCCTATCATGCTAATAACCAAAGTACACTTGCGATTACGTCTGGACTTGAAGCCGTTAATATGGTGTTTTTACTATTCTTTGTAACCGCATTAGGTGGCTATATAAAAAACAATGGCAATCAAGGATCAAATTGGGTACACCTGTCAACCATTGCTAGTGCAACTCTTTCAGCATTATTTGCACTTACGATAGCGACACATATTTCAGTTACACTCGCTGCAAAAAGCTTAATTGAACCCAATTATGCATTTCAAATGATGTGGCAGTTTCACGCTGCTTCGTTTGCACTTTCCCTTCCTGCCCTTGGTCTTACCATTATAGGAACGGTTCTTGCCATACACTCAAGCGGCTTAATCCGTTCAACGATGAAAGTATTCGGTCTATTAATAAGCATTTTACCAATAATAGCTGGATTGGGGAACCTTGCAGTCGCTGGCGGCTCATCATTTATCTATATTGGTGTAATGGCTTTGTTTCTTTGGATTTTATGGCTAATCTTAACTGGTTTAAAATTGATTCGTGGATAGCTAACAATCCTTTTCATTTTCCATGAACAAAACAACATTAATTCTTATGATCTTCAATACCTTAATAAAAAAAGAAGCATTATGCAGAATCATAATGCTTCTTTTACTGTGTAAAAATAAATTTTCATTTGTCTTGTTACCTCTAGATTTTGATTATAGGAGTGATAAAAGTGCCGATTTTATGAGTAGCCACAAAGAAGTCGGCTTCTCGCCTAATCCATCGTTGAATAGGATGACTGTCATAATAACAAATGCAAGGCAACCAACGATCACTGTAATTTGCTGTAAAGACATCCTCTGAATCTTTTCTTTTTCTTTTATTTCACAAATTTCACCCGGACAATATTGCGCCTTTTCTTTATAGAACATTGAATAAAATTTACACCCAAAGCAAATGCCAAACGAAGATTCAAAGAATAAGAAGATCATGCAAGTATGACATACGATAAAATTGATGAAGCTATCTGAGTTCAATACAACTAATAAAAAGAAGATGATCGTGGATAAAACAAGTCCAATCGTCCATGCAAACTTTTTTTGAGCAGCCCCCACATATTCAGGCGTCTGATTTCTGACAATAAACCGTCCAAACATTAATGATGGAGAGTATTTAGGGCTAATAAATAAGCGTACGACGAAATCAGCAAGGAACATTGTGTTAGCAATCTTTAACAGAATATAATTATCGAGAAATATTACCAGTATCCAAGACCAGAACATGATCAAATATAAGATTCCTGCCGCTGCCCTTATCTCCCTCTCGTTTAAAACTGGAATGCTGTAACCTACAACTGTTTCTCCAAATTGTTTTGTTCTTCTCATATTTCATTCCTTTCTTTATCATTAATAAAATAGTGCATATTAGATATAGTTCGTTTTAAGTATACTCAAACGCAACTAAGCTCAGTACCTACTTAAGTCTGTTTTTTATGACTTAAGTCCGTGACAGTAGCACTATTATAAGCTTTATTATCTTTATTATCTGTATAATAATTTAGTGTTTAAAAAAGGCTTTATGGATACATCTAAGAGAAATGAAATATAATTCACAACATTCACTCTGATTCCAGCAGTTCAGCTGATACGAAGTCAAATCATCTACACCTAGGGAGTCGAGCAGCCACTTCGTGTCTGCGTCTCTCGCTTCGCTCGAGCGTCACAGTCGGAATTGCTCGCGCATTTCCTTGGTGTTCCGCCTACATTCCTTGGAGATTCTTCGAATCTCTCGGCGATGGGGGTTCGACTCCCCCCATCTCCACCA
>DJWQ01000169.1 GCA_002441045.1 Firmicutes bacterium UBA6226
TACTGGAATAAGTGCAATCCATGGTGATACTCTACGTTTTTCCATAATGAAAATTTTCCCCCTTTTTTCATTTGATAGAGAACTGTTCCCCTTATCATTATGTTAATTATATTTAATTGTTTCTAAAAAAATTAAAATAATTCAAAAAAATACATTTCGCTTTCTGAAAATTGTAAACTTTTTTTACATTTCCTCAACAATTAGGATAAGATTATCCAAAAATTTCTTAATATTGATTTTTCCACCAGTTCCTTTTTTACCTCTAATGGACTCCATTTCTAGTCTCACTTGGTCAAAATCAAACAGTGTGTTACTGTATTTAACGTATGTTTCATTAAGATAATCTTCTATACCTAGGTTAGCAATATTGCTAAGTCCTTTATTTACTGTTCTACGAATCCGCTGTTCCATAGCTTTAGGATTTTCGGACAATTGCTCTGATAAGTCTTTCAGCTTTAGGCTGCTCCCCTGACCATTTGTATCGATCATATGCAGACAGAGCTTTAATATGTCGTCGCATCCAACTTCACCTAAGATGCCTAATCGAGAAAATACCATTCTAAACTTCTTTTCAAGGTCCTGCCCTAAGTGAGCGTTATGATGACTTATTTTATTTCTTATAGGTTGTTCCTCAAGTGAAAGCACCTGCTTAATTTTCTTAAAATTAGATTCTAAAATAATCTGATCGGTTAGGTTCTTAATGACTTGGCGAATTTCTTTCTTATTCACAGGCTTGCTGATAAAAAAAGTGATTCCCTTTTCATAGGCATCGCCTACAATTTTCTTTGAAGATACTTGTGAGACCATGATACACTTGCTATCAGGACAAACGCGTTTGAATCTTTCGACTAGCGATATGCCATCAAGTTCAGGCATCAATAAATCCACGATTAAAATATCCGGTTTTAAAAGACAGATTTCGTCCAAAGCTGTAAGACTTGAGTTGCAAGTCCCTATAATTTCGCCTAACTCACTATCTAAAATGATTTCTTCAACCATCTTGATGATGCTTACATCATCGTCTACAATGTATATTTTCATTAAAAGCTCCGTTTCTTAGACTTTATTTTTAGGGAGTACGATTCTAAACTGAGTGCCTATACCAAGGTTTGAAGTTACTTCAATCTCACCTTCAAAGTACTTCTCAACGATATCTAAAACAAGTGACAAGCCTATCCCCCTATTAGAATGTCCAGTTTCATCATTATACTTAGTCGAATAGCCGGGCTTAAAAATATAGTCGATCAACTCTTCACTGATACCACAACCATTATCACTTATGGTAAAATAATGCTTCGCATCATCCTCATTATGTGTGAGTCTGACCTCTCCCTCAGACTTAATCGCCTCCACAGCATTGTTAATCAGATTTCTTAGTACTGACATCAACATGCTGTGTTCATGTATGGGGGATCTACTATGAACATCAAAATATAAAATCACATGTTTTTTCTCATTTTCAATTTCTCTAAGTGTACTCATATAAAGCATTTTCACGAGATCGCTCAAGTTCAATCGATCAAATGGGGTTTCATTGAGAATAATTTCATCTATACCATCTATTACTTTAAAATAGTTCTTTTTAATTTCATGGACATTCTTGGCAATGTTAAGTGCTTTGTTTTTCTGTGCCTCTTGTGAGAGTTGATCATATTCTCTATATAATCCAAAAGCTTCATCCATTACGGATTCAACATGCTCTGTATTGTTTTTTAAAAAATAAATTTCGCCTCTTAGCTCCGACAATAGATTAATTTGCATGCGATACCGCTCATCATGCTCTTCTTTCCTTAAAAATGAGTTGTAATACTTAATCGCACTAATCAAAAGAATCGCAATTGATGCTCTGGTTACCGCTACAAACATTAAGGTCGCCATTACAGAGCCAGAAAAATACTCTTCAATACCAAATCTAGAGATAAACTCAGCAGCGTTGCCTAGAAAATCACTAGCCAATGCTGCTAGAAAAAAGGTATAAAGCGTCTTTTGTTCATTCATATAGTATAAAAGTGTAAAGATAATACCGTAAGTAATATCAAAATACATAAAATTAAAATCAGCCCAAAAGGCATTTGCAAAGCTCCCATAGTAATAAAAGCCTGTCATGGTTCTAAAAAAAAGCCCGAAGCCAGCAATGAAAACAGCAGTGGCAGCTGGTAGTAATCGTCTATCCAAATAATAATAGATCGGAAGGATGACCACAGCTAAATTAATCGTATAATCAAACGGAAAAATTTTAAGATAGAAACCAGACACAACCGCATCTACAAAAGCGATTAATAGCATTTTGGTGATTTGAACTCTTGAATATTGGTGCGAATCAATCATGAGAATGACCTTCTCTTTCTGAAAGTATGAACTCGACAATTCCTTTATGCGAAACTAGCGCTTCTTCCCCTAACTTAGAGACCTTATAAGCGCCTTTTTCAACTTTTTCAAACCAGCCATGAAAATTTTTACTCAAAATACCACTTGCTTTCTGGGTTTTCATTCCGAGAAACTGAAACTCATTTGAACGACTAAGGCCTTCTTTAGACATATAATAGGCCATCAACAAGCATTCTTCTCGATAGGCTGTCATTAACTTTTCATTTTTTGTACCTGCAACATTAAAATCACCACTTCTTTTGTTAAATTCTTTTACGAGTAGAGCGCGTCTGTTTTTCTTTGCTTTACGACTTCTTTCAAAATCAAAGCTTTCAGGCTTCAAAACCTCGTAGCAATACGGCTCAGTCGATCTAAAATTTACCACAAGCAACCCAATGTTGAGTCTTTTTAAAGTTAGCAAAGTCGCGTTAAAGCGTTTGCTCGCTATCGTTTTATAATCATGTACAACCGCTATATAGACGGCATCAACATAGCCCTGTCTTTCCACAGCTTGGTTGATGACTTCCAAATTTAGCTTTAACTTCATCTCAACAGCGATTAAAGTTGAATCATCATACAGTCCAACCATATCGATGGATTTAACTTCAGATCTAACTTTACAGCCTTGCCCCTCTAGCCACTCTTTAACTGGGACATGCAAGTCTGTTTCTTTAAGCATTCGCTCACCTCCGAGATTCATGTCTCTATTTTAATAAATATCAGTTCAGATGTCTATAGAGCGTATGATCAGTAAAAAAACCTACCACCATGTAAGTTCACACGAGGTAGGTTTTGAACCTTAATATGAGCAGCGCTCCCACCATTGAATTTCTTTGTCAAAATCAAAGTAATTAAACGAGAGTGCTCTCAGCACCTTTATCGATGCGATATTTTTCTCCGAAACACTGGCCAATACTCTTTTTACATCCGGCATAGACAGTGCCCATAAAACCACTGCATTAACGGCTTCCTTGGCATAACCCCTGGACTGAAATGATTCAAAAATCTCATAACCGACTTCTACAGAACCTTCCATATTAGGTGGTCCTTTAAAACAGATACTGCCTATGATTTCATTCTCTGCTTTTGAAATAATTTCCCAACTGGTGAGCCAATGAATCAATTGTGGAAAAGCCTCTGCTGCAAAATAAGCATTCGCGAACAAGGACTGTGTTTCGCTATCTTGATCGGGCATCGTAATTTTGACGCCAAGATTTTCTTGAACCTTACTATAATCTTCTAGATAAAGTTTAAATAGATCCAGATCCAAGGATACGATTCTGAGTCGATCTGTCTCAATCTCAATCATACATTAAAATGGTTCAAAGCCTTGATCTGACCACCATTCTTTAATCAAGTCTTCATAAACTGCTGTAAATTGATCTAAATGTACTTTTTCCCATTTTGCTAAAACATCAAATAGCTGTTTTGCAACATCATAAGGGGTTTCAGCTTTAGCTTTTTCATAAAAGTTAACCGAAGCTCTTTCCATTTCGATACCAATGCCAAAAACAGAAACTGATAGATTGGCATGCTTGTTTTGTAGATTGTCCCATTTGAAAATTTGCGGGCTTGGTGGATTTTCAATTAGAGCTAATGTTGTTTGATCTTCAGGGTTGCCGCTTAATTTTTTAAATGCATCCTTCAACCAATCGATGTGCTTAAGTTCTTCGTTTGCTAAATTCAAAAATGCCTTTTTCACTTCTTCTTCTGGGGTGTTATATGCAGCCATTTTGTAAAACTCATAGCCTTCTACCTCATTAAGAATAGCCTGTTTGAATACTTCCACATCTCTCTTTAACATAATCAACCTCACTATTTACTCATTTTTTTTGCTAAATAAACCAATGGAATTGCACCTGAGCCTGTACCACCTTTAGAATAAATGCCCTCGGCTTTTTCTTTAAATGCAGTACCTGCTATATCTATGTGTACCCACGGTATATCCTTTGCAAACTCTCCAATAAATAAACCTGCTGTAATGGTTCCCGGAGAACCTGCAGTATTTGTTAAATCCGCTTGATCGTGTTTCACAAGTTCTTTATATTCATCGAAAACTGGCATCAACCAAATTTTCTCATTTGCCTTATCAAATGCTTTTTCTACTGCAAAGTAAAAGTCTTCATTATTTGTAACCACAGGTGCTGCCTCAGAGCCAAGACAATGGATTGCAGCACCAGTAAGCGTAGCAATGTCAACGACATGTGTTGCGCCTTCAATTTTTTGAACATAGGTTACAGCATCGATTAGCGTCAAGCGACCTTCAGCATCCGTATTCCCGATGTAAATGGTTTTCCCACCCATGGACTCAATGATGTCACCTGGTTTATAGCTAATACCGGAGATCATATTTTCACATGCAGCTACGACACCAACTACATTTACTTTTAAACCTAATTTTGATATTGCGCCCATTGCGGCTATTACTGCACTGGCCCCCCCCATATCATCCTTCATATTCACCATGGATGCAGTTGGTTTGATTGACAGACCACCTGAATCATAAGTTAAGCCTTTTCCAACAAAGCCATAGACTTTATCTGAATCTGGATCACCTTTGTGTCTCATAACAATGAGTTTGGGTGGATTTGAAGAGCCTTTTGCTACTGCTAAGTATGACTTCATCCCTAATGCTTCGATTTCATTCTGTTCTTTTATTTCAATTTCTAGATGAGATCCTTCTGCATAGTTTACTGCTAACTCAGCGAGTTTCTCAGGTGTCATAATGTTGGCAGGCATATTGGTTAACATTCGTGAAAACAAATTGGTTTCACCTAATAACACGGCTTCTTCAAAAGCCTGTGCGTTAAATGCATTGTTTAATATTTCAATCGTTTCGAGTGTTGAAGGTTTCGCATCTGTTTTATAGTCATTAAACTCATAGTCACACATTGCGATGCCGCTAAACAGCTGTCTTTGTAGCTTATTGCCTACCTCTGATACTTTTGAAAGCATAGATAAGTCTATACCAATCGTAGCGACTTTTTTCTTTTTTTGTTCCTTAATAAGTGTTGCCAAAGTTTTAGTCACTTTAGTTAAATTGAACGATTCTTCTGAACCTAAACCCAGCAGGATCAAATGATGGATGTTACCGTCTTTTAGCACTGTCGCTGTAAAGCTCTCGCCCGTTTTTCCCTCAAATAATTGTTTTTCTTTTAACAGACTCAAATTGAGTTCACTATTTTCAATCATTTCCTGATTTTCAATTACCCCGATGACGAGGGCATCGAGCGCTTCCGCCTCTAGCTTGTCTACTAACTTTAATTGCATATCTGCCTCCTAAAATTTTGACACCCGAATTATTTATATTACTATATTATCATACCAATTTTTATGTGCCTATAACAGTTTAGTAGAATTTTTAAGAAAATGTCATTTTTTGTATGACGTAAAATAGTCAGTTATTAGGTATACTGTATATTGAAATCGAATATTTATGTAATGTGAATCGAGGCATACAAATGATTGAAAAATATATAGCACCAGATCTTACGGCGTGGACGGGTAGGATAGACTCTACAACAAATTATGATGCGTTCAGATGGCATCAATGGATTTTAGCACTTGATTTAAATGCACCAGTAATCGAGCTTCCTGAATTTAAGGCAGGTGTTGCTATTTTAGGCTTTAGTAGCGATGAAGGTGTTAGACGTAATTTAGGTCGAACTGGAGCGTCCAAGGGACCGAATAGCATTCGTAAGGAGCTCTGTGGCTTACCCTGCTGCTTTACTCAGGCATTTAGATTATTTGATGCGGGTAACATACATTGTGACGATGGCAATCTTGAGTCAAGCCAAGAAGCTTTGAGTATAGCAGTGGCAAGCATCAAAGCACTTGGTCTATTTCCAATCGTCATAGGTGGTGGGCACGAAGTGGCTTATGGCGATTATAAAGGGCTAATGAAAATGGGGACTTATCCAGGTATTATTAACTTTGATGCACATTTTGATATAAGACCTTATCCTGAATACGGCACATCTGGCACCATGTTTCGACAAATTCATGATGATTTAAAGGCGTTGGAGCAAGCGTTTAACTACTTTGCCATCGGTATTCAAAAAAGAGGCAATACGGTCGATCTCTTTAAAACCGCAGATACAATGGGCGCAGAGTACTTAATGGCAAAGGATATCGGCGAAGGCGAGTTAACCGATGCTATGTTAAAGCTCGATGCCTATCTTTCAAGACAAGAAGAAATCTATCTCACTATTTGTACTGATGTTTTCTCGTCTGCATTTGCACCAGGTGTTAGTGCGACACAGCCATTAGGCCTACATCCTGAGCGAATCCTCAAGTTCTTTAAGCATATTTTTAAAACAGGAAAAGTCGTCTTGTTTGATATCGCAGAGGTTTCACCCAGATTTGACAACGATAACATTACTGCCAATCTAGCGGCAACTTTTATCTTCTCAGCTATTAATTCACTGGCACATCAAAACCATTTGGCGGTTTAATGAAATTTAACCGTTTTATAATTTTATGTAGTGATTTTATAAAGTGATTTTATATAGTGATTTTGTGGCGAGATTTAGTTTAATTATTAATATATAACGCGTTGTAAGATTAAAAAGGATAGATGATCCACAGGGTTTATGGGTCATCTATCCTTTTATAATTTAACTTCCAACTTTAATCTATAAACTCTAATTTGCTAATATTTTTTGTCTTTTCCAGTTTTTTCTTATATCTTTTCTTGTATCTTTTCTATTTCTATTATACTGTCACTCCTGTACTTCGCCTTCTAGCCTATTTTTTTCAGGAAGATCGCTTCACAGGTAGCTGGATCAGCCTTCCCACTGGTTTTTCGCATCATCTGTCCGATAAATGCACTCAATGCTTTTGTTTTGCCAGCTTTATAATCACTTACGATCTGAGGCATCTGCTCAAGAACTTCGTCTGCTAGCTGTGATAAGATTGTCTCATTTGTAATTGGCCATAGATCGTACTGATCAATAATTGCCATAACAGAAGCTTCTGTATCAGGTACCATGGAGAGTACTTTTTTAGCAATGGAGAGATTAATTTTATCTTCCGAAAGTAAATCAACTAAAACAGCCATCTCTTTTTCACTAATCTTTAGACTTTCTTCTGTTTCTTCTACCGTTTTCATAAGTTCACCAATGATTAGATTGGCAAGTGTTTCTTTATCTGTCACCATCAATGCGGTTTTTTCATAAAATTCAGCGATGAGTTTTTCTTTTACAAGCTGTTCCGCCACATCTACTCGGAGTTGATCTTTATCAATAAATGAACGAATGTAGTCATCTGGTAACTTTGGCAAGCTTGCTTTAACGTCTATGATCTTTTCTTTTGATAATAAAATCGGCATTAGGTCAGGGTCTGGAAAATAACGATAATCATGTGCGTCTTCCTTAGAACGCATGGCAAAGGATTGGCCTTTTGTAGGGTCCCATCTTCTGGTTTCCTGTTTGATTTGTCCGCCTGCTTCGATGACTTCTATTTGTCGTTTCATTTCACTTTCAATGGCTTTTACCACATAGGCAAATGAGTTGAGGTTCTTCATCTCAGTACGTGTGCCCAGCTGTTCACTGCCAACCTTTCTCACAGAAAGGTTAACGTCACATCTGAATGCACCTTCATTCATTTTACAAGAGGAGATCCCTAAAAATTGCATCGTCGCTCTCAGTTTTTGAAGATAGGCTTTTGCTTCCGATGCAGATCTCATATCTGGCTCTGAAACGATCTCGATTAAAGGTACGCCACCTCTGTTATAGTCAATCAGTGTACCACCACTTTTTTCATGTACGAGCTTTCCAGCATCTTCTTCTATATGAACCCTTGTGATGCCAATTTGCTTAGCGCCATCTTCCGTTTGTATCGACAAATGGCCACCGTATGCGATTGGTTTTTCACTTTGTGAAATTTGGTAGGCTTTTGGTAAATCCGGATAAAAGTAATTTTTTCGATCTTGTTTACCCTCTTCAGTAATTTCGCAGCTCAGTGCTAACCCTGCCTTTAAAGCTGATTCTACCACTTCTTTATTTAAGACTGGCAACGCGCCTGGTAATCCCAAACAGACAGGACATACCTGAGTGTTTGGGGCAGCACCAAATGTGGTTGGACAGCCACAAAAGATTTTTGATTTTGTATTTAACTCAACATGGACTTCAAGTCCGATCACACATTCATAGCTCATTGTTCAGCCCTCCATATCTTTCTAGAAGCTTCAAAGGCATTTGCAGCGGATAATATCGTTCTTTCATCATAGGCTTTACCAATCAGCTGAATCCCCACAGGTAAATGCTGACGATCGTATCCAGCATTGATGGATATCGCTGGTAATCCTGCTATGTTAATCGGTACGGTATAGATATCGCCTAAGTACATCTCAACTGGGTTTTTAGAATGCTCGCCAAATCGATAGGCAGTTGAAGGTGCAACTGGAGAAAGGATAAAGTCGTATTTTTCGAAAAGTGCATCATACGTCTTAGAGATCATCGTTCTGATTTTAAGTGCTTTTTGATAGTAGGCATCATAGTAACCTGAGCTCAGTGCATAAGTTCCTAGTAAAATTCGTCTTTTTACCTCACTTCCAAAGCCTTCACCTCTTGTTTTTTTATAGAGCTCTTCAAGCGTTGTAAAAGTTTCTGTACGATAACCATACTTTACACCGTCGAATCTAGCTAGATTGGATGAGGCTTCTGCAGAGGAAATCAAGTAATATGCAGGAAGTGCAGCATCAATACCGTTAAAATCCACAGTTTCAACTACAGCGCCAAGTGATTCAAATACTTTAGCCGAAAAAAGAACGGTTTCCTTAACGTCATCATCTATCCCTTCACTTAAGAAGTTCATTGGTAGCGCTACCTTCATTCCCTTTACTGATTTTTCTAGCAACTGTTCTACGGTAAAAGACTCTGATATACCACTGGTTGAATCCTTCTCATCGTGTTTGGCTAACGCTTTGTAAACCATTGCCACATCTGATACGGTTTTCCCCATAGGACCAATTTGATCTAGTGAAGAAGCAAAAGCAATCAGACCATTTCTTGAAAATCGACCATAGGTTGGTTTTAAACCAACGATACCACAAAAACTTGCTGGCTGTCTGATAGAACCACCGGTATCAGATCCAAGTGTGTATGCTGCCATATGTGCCGCAACTGCCGCAGCAGAACCGCCCGAGCTGCCGCCTGGAACACGTTCTAAATCAACTGGATTTTTTGTTTTCTTAAAGTAAGAGTTCTCAGTTGAAGCGCCCATTGCAAACTCGTCCATGTTGAGCTTACCCAGTATAACCGCATCTACTTCTCTTAGATATTTAACGATACCTGCATCAAAGGGTGAAAGATAGCCTTCTAGCATCTTTGAAGCACAGGTTGTGGGCATATCGGTTGTACAGATATTATCCTTTATTGCCATTGGAATACCCGCTAATGGGTGACAACTTTCACCTCGGCTTAGCTTTACGTCCACTTCCCTTGCCTTTTTAAGGGCACCTTCTCTATCGATATAAAGGTATGCGCCAACTTCTTTTTCTTGTCTTTCAATTTCTTCTAAATATGCCAATGTCAGCGCTTCACTTGTCATCTCTCCAGATCTAAGGAGTGCTGCTTGCTTAGTTATGTTTTCATAAACGATTGATTTCATATAGCCTCCTATTCCACTGTTTTAGGTACAAAGAAACACGCTTCACGTTGACTTGGCGCATTTTCTAACGCTTTTTCTACAGGTAGGGATGTTTCACATTCATCTTCTCTTAGTACGTTTGTTGCCT
The DNA here is from genome assembly GCA_002441045.1 of Firmicutes bacterium UBA6226. The sequence continues at coordinate 10,106 of DJWQ01000169.1, forward strand.
CACCTATAAAGTAAAGCGGTGCTAGCTCTGATACATCATATTTGGAAAGCTCATCTGCAAATGCGACGATGTCATTAAGGTCTTTTGCATACTGCTGCTTTTCGTGTTCATTTAGCTCTATCTTAGCCAGATCAGATACGTATTCGATCATAGATAAATCCAGTGACCCTTTTTCTCTTTCAAGTGCCATCGCTTGATTGAGGTAAAGTGATAACTCATCCAACTGTTTCGCATCTACTTCTGAAGGGGCAAGCATCATCGGACATGAGCCATCTCTGATTTTTGGAAAGGCGATGACTTCTCTTATACTGCTTGCACCGACAAGCATCATTACCAATCGATCAAGACCGAAGGCAAATCCACCATGAGGTGGTACGCCGTATTCAAAGGCACTCAGCATAAACCCAAAACGATCCTCGACTTCTGCTTTGCTAAAGCCAAGCATTTCAAACATTTTAGCCTGTAGCTCTGGTGTTGAAATTCTTATACTACCACTGCCCAGCTCGATACCGTTTAAAACGATGTCATACGCCTTTGCACGCATCTTGTCCGGCTCGGTATCAAAGAGATCAATATCTTCATCCACCGGATGGGTAAATGGATGGTGCATCGCAACGTACCTTTTGGCTTCTTCATCGTACTCAAATAATGGGAAATCCGTTACAACTAAAAATGCAAATTCATCCTTTTTTCTAAGCCCAAGTAAATCGCCAATTTCAAGCCTAAGTGCACCGAAGATTGTTCTAGCCAACTTACCAGGTTCTGCACAAAAGATAATTAAATCTTCTGGCTGTGCTTCAGTTTGCTCAATTATAGCTTGCATCTGAGCTTCGCTGAAATATTTTGTGAGGATGGATTGAATCTCTCCCTCGCCATCGAGTGCAATCCAAGCCATGCCACTACCACCCAGTTCAATGACGCGCTTTGTCAAATACTCGATTTGTGTTCGCGTTAACTTTTGACCACCTTTAACCGTAATGGCTTTAACGATACCCCCTTGATCGACTACCTTGCGAAATACTGAAAAATCGCATGTCTTCATTAAGTCTGTTAAATCGACCATTGGCATTCCAAATCTCACATCAGGCTTATCAGAGCCATAGGATTCCATTGCCTCGTGATATGTCATTCGTCTGAAAGGTGTCTGAATTTTTAACCCAAGCGTCTTTTCCATTACCATAGCAAAGAGCCCTTCAAGTATCTCAATAACATCCTCTGCATCCACAAACGAAAATTCCATATCAACCTGAGTAAACTCTAATTGTCGATCTGCTCTTAGATCTTCATCTCTAAAACATTTCGCCACTTGGAAATAGCGGTCGATACCGCCTACCATTAAAAGCTGTTTATAGATTTGTGGCGATTGAGGCAGTGCGTAAAAGCTACCTTTGTTCATTCTACTTGGCACTAAAAAGTCTCTTGCACCTTCTGGAGTACTTTTCGTTAATATTGGCGTTTCCACTTCAAGGCAACCTAATGACATCAAATAACTTCTAACCGCTTGCGTCACAGTTTGTCTTAGCAGTAGATTTTTATAGGCACTTTGACTTCTGAGGTCAAGATATCTGTATTTAATCCTCAAATCCTCTTTTACAGTTTCTGATTCATTGATTCTAAAAGGCGTATTCTTTGCCTTTGAGTATATTTTTAACTGATTTGCTCGTAAATCTACTTCTCCAGTTGGAATTGATGGGTTTATGGTATCTGCACTTCTCAGCTCTACCTGACCAGTAACCTCAATAACATACTCATTTCTAAGACTTTCTGCTAACTCAAAATCTGCTTCTGAAAGATTTGCTGCATCAAGTACAATCTGACTGATCCCTGTTTTGTCTCTCAAATCGATGAAGATGACACCGCCTAAGTCGCGTCTTCTTTGAACCCAACCTTTAAGAATCGCTCTCTCTCCAACATGCAAAGCTCTTAGTTCACCACATAAATGCGTTCTTTTTTCCATCTTATTCTCCTTTCCATTTGTATCGAGAGCCAATCGGTTATTTTTTCTAAATAAAAAAGCTCCCATCCCTATCGTTAACGATAGGGACGAAAGCTTACTCTTCCGCGGTACCACCCATATTGGTTTATCACCCAGCTCTTCGATACGGACATTTCTGTCGATATCTACCGTTTGTAACGTTACGGATACGGCCAAGCCTACTCGCATGCTTTCGGTTGGCAACTCGGAGATGTTCTTCATTCTCAAACTCTGTGCCGAACTCACACCACCATCGGCTCGCTGAAACGTCTGTTTTAAAAATTACTCTTCTCGTCAAAGTCTTTTTTAATATTGAACTGATTATAAAAAGAATTTAAGGCGGTGTCAATACCTTTTACCATAAAAATTAATTTTTAGTAATTTGACTGACAAATTCTCATACGTCCTTATGTTTGTCATTTAGGAGCAGTTTCAACCTCTAACCAGTTAAGGTATGCCATCGCAGTCTCTTTTGAATTACCACACATTTCTATTGATGGCTGTAAACTTTCACATACTTTTGGGCGATCTGGATCACTAAAAATCAAGCATCTCAAATCATGATCTAAATGCGGACAAGGCATACCCGCTGGTTTTCCATTTGGTAATTTAGGCGTTTTTGTCGTAATCGAGGGTACAATGCAACAAGCACCGCAGCCCGTTCGACATTCCATTATGCCATCAACCTTTCAATTTCTTCAACTGATTTTGGAATATGGCTTGATAAAACGATATTCCCAGTTTCTGTAATGAGGACATCATCTTCAATACGAATACCGATCGATTCCTCTGCAATATAAAGACCAGGTTCAACCGTTAATACCATACCTTCTTTGAGCAAGCCATTTCTAGAACCGATATCGTGAACATCAAGCCCTAGATAGTGACTTACACCGTGATAATAATATTTTGATAGCTCTGAAAAATCCTTAATTAATCCTATTGAGGTCAGAGAATCTGCCAATGATTTTTGACACACCTTGTTGAGCTCCTCAAATGGAATTCCCGGTTTCATAGCATCTATTACATCTTGTTGTGCTTTTAATACGATGTTATAAATTTGTTTTTGTCTTTCCGTGAACTTACCGTTGACTGGAAATGTTCTTGATATATCTGCTGCGTACTGTTTGTACTGAGCACCTAAGTCTAAGAGCACTAAATCCCCATCTTTTAATGGCTTGTTATTCTCGACATAATGAAGAATCACACCATCTTCGCCTGAAGCTGCTATCGTTTCAAACGAACATCTATCAGCACCATTCATCTTGATATGGTATTCAAATGTCGCCTCTAGTTGATATTCATATACATTCGGTTTCAAAGTATTTAAGATGCCTTCAATTCCTAATTTTGTCAAATCGATGGCACGTTTTATTTGATCTAGTTCTTCTTCAGATTTTAAAACACGTAGCTCACATAGGATAAAATGAAGAGATTTCATGTTAACAAATGGATAACGCTTGCTGAAATCGCCTGCAAACTGTGAAGCTGGGCTATCTAATTCATCCCAATTCATTTTTTCTAAATCCAAGTAGAGTCTTGAAATCTTGCCATTATACACTTGTCTTGCAATCCAACTGACAAAGCCATCGATATATTGAACATCAGTAATACCAGACAATTCAACTGCTGCGTCCTTTGTTAGCTTGCGTCCCACCCATTTTTCGATATCATAATCTGGTTTTTCTATAAACAGCGTTGATTCTAATCCTTTTTCAGACTTTACCATCGCTAAAACGAAATGTTCTTGAGTACAGCCTGTAAAGTAAAAGAAATTCTTATTTGGTAAAAAAGAATAATGTGCATCCGCAGTACTTTTCGGTGCCTTTCCTGAGAATAGAATTGCCATATCTCCAATTTCCATAAAAGATGCCAATTGCTGTCTGTGGTTCTCATATAACGCTTTCATCGTCAGTCCTCCTAAGTCCAAATTGAGTCTCGCTACTATACAGTTTAACATATTATGATACAATAGAGAGAGTAATTTTTAACTAAAAAGACCTTATTAAAGGAGATATATATGCATCTATTGCAATGTAATCAAGTATCAAAATCATTTGGTACCAGTAAAATTTTAGATAGTGTCACCTTTTCTGTAGACGATGCCGACAANNGAACAATTCTATGATGATGATTTAATGATTCTCGACCAGCTCTTTATGGGTGAGTCAGAAGAAATGAAGTCTATTAGAAACTATGAACAAAGCATCAAAACCCTTGAGAGTGATCCAGAGAATACCGACTTACAAAACGCCTTTCATAGGGCTTCTGAAAAAATGCAAGCGTTGCAGCTATTTGATCTAGAGTTTCAAATTAAAGGCATACTGAATGCACTTGGCATACATGACCTCAACGTAAAAATCGGCACCCTATCAGGCGGGCAGAAAAAAAGACTTGCACTCGCTGAAGCATTAGTGAGACCCTGCGATTTACTCATATTAGACGAACCGACCAACCATTTGGACAGTGCGTCAATCGTATGGCTTGAAGGCTATTTAAAGGCACGCTCAGGCGGCTTAATCATGATCACACATGACCGCTATTTCCTCGATAGAATCGTTAATAGAACTCTAGAGGTTAGTAGAGGTAAGCTTTATGAGTATCAAGGAAACTATGAGTATTATCTTGAAAAAAAAGCAGAAAGAATGCTTCAATCACAGAGCACGAATCAAAAAAATAGAAATCTTTATCGCAAAGAATTGGCTTGGATGCGTGCCGGTGTACAAGCCAGAGGTACAAAATCAAAATCTAGAATTCAGCGTTTCCATGATCTACAAGATGCATTAGACTCAACTCAAGACAGCTCTATAGAAATAGAAGCAGGCTTTAGCCGTCTAGGCAACAAGATTATAGAAATAAAAAATTTATCGATGACATATGATCAAAAAAAATTATTTTCTAATTTTGAATATGACCTCGCTAAGGGCGATCGAATCGGAATTGTCGGTTTAAACGGTGCTGGTAAAACGACACTACTGAACCTTCTAGCAGGCCGACTTGTGCCTACTACTGGTACTATCGACGTCGGTAGTACAGTTGTTTTGGGCTATTTTACACAAGACTTCGAAGGCTTTTCTGATGAAAACAAGCGTGCCATCGATTATATTCGTTCATTTGCCGAATATGTGACGACACCAAGTGGCTATAAAATCAGCGCCTCTGAACTGATGGAAACCTTTTTATTTGATTCTGAATTACAGTGGACGCCAATTAGTAAACTTTCAGGGGGAGAATTAAGGCGTCTACAATTACTGAGCTTATTGATTCAATCGCCTAATGTGCTCTTGTTAGACGAACCGACAAATAACCTTGATTTAGATACATTAAAGGTCTTTGAACAATATCTTGATGCATTTGAAGGTGTCATGCTGGTCGTTTCACATGATCGTTACTTTTTAGATCGTACATGTGATAAGCTTCTTGCTATCGATGAAGGACTGTTGAGGTTTGTTTCAAGCTCTTACAGTGATTACTTGGAAAGTTTACGTCTTAATGACGTGAAAAAAGAAACACCTGTAAAAAAAGCAGTACCGGAGCGCGTTAAGGTTAAAAAAGAGAAGCTCACATTTAAAGAGCTTAGAGCGCTCGAAATGTTACCCGACGAGATTGCAGTACTTGAAGAAAAACTCGGTGCTCTTGACATAGAATTTGAGAGACATTCAACTGATTTTGCCAAACTCACTGAACTGGGTGAAAAAAAAGAAGCCCTAGAGCTAGAGCTTCTTAATGCAATGGAGTTATTAGAACAACTTACTGATAAACAAAGTGCATTACTCGACAACTGATAAATTTACCAAATCTGAAATCATTTCATCAATTTGCGTCATTTCGCGATTGCTTTCTTCAGAAAGTGCGACTTGACGCTTTATTGTTGTCTGCATATCGCCAATTTCACTGTGTGTATCTGTTAGTTGATCTGCTGCATTTTGTATGACGGTTTCAAGTTCATCAAAGGTATCGTATATATGACGAATTAGCTTACTTTCTTTAGTGAGTTCTTCATTGACTTGATCAAATTTTGAGCGCATTAGGTGGAAATTTTTCTCCAAAATTTCCATCTGTGTATTGCCGGAAATCATAGCGTTTTGACCTTGCTTGGACTGCTCAAGTGCTTTATCTGTGGATTGAATAAACTCACCTGTTATTTTTCGAATCCCTTCGGCAAAGCTACCGCTTTCTTCAGATAATTTTCGAATTTCTTCTGCGACGACTGCAAACCCCTTGCCATGCTCGCCAGCTCTAGCTGCTTCAATGGATGCGTTTAGTGCCAATAAGTTGGTTTGATTTGAGATACCAGTAATGCCATCTAGAAAGCTATATATTTCACTCATTTTTTCAGACAATGACTCGATCATCCTGTGGCTGTCTTTAATCGTCGTTTCTATCGTTGTTAATTGTTGATCCATATTCACAACTACGTTGCTATTTTCTTCCACATTTGTTCTTAATCCTGAAAACAAGGTATCTAATTCTTTCATTAAATCAAAGGTATCTCGAACTGAAACACTTGAAGCAGTAACGCTTTCTCGCGCTTTATTAAGATTATTGGACGTTTTAAACACGTCATGTGTCAATCCGGTCAATTGATGATTCATATTTTGAATATTGCTAAGATTCTCGTTTGTTATTTCTAAAGCATTGTTAGATGAATGATTAACCGTCTTGCTCACGGACTGAATTTTTTCAAAAACGACATTGAGTTGTTCAAACGCCTCCTTACTTTTTCTACCTTCTTCACCAGCTGCATTTATCGTTTCTTGTCCCCATTTTGAAAGCAGTAATAAAACTAAAAAGGCACAGATATAGGCACCTAATCTCGGTATAAAATCACCAATTCCCAAGCCTGGTTCCAACAAGAATCTAGGATTAATAGCATATAACAATAGTAATGTACCTGATGAACTCACACCAAAAGCGATCATTAAACGTAGATTAAAATAGAGAGATTGCATAATTAGCGCAAGAAAATAAATATTAAACATCCTTCCGATTCCACCGTTAACAATGGACATACCAATCGCTGCAATAAAAGGTACAATTACAATTATCTCACCTTTTACGGTACGATTAAGGGGTAATAAACTGATAATTGTAGAGATGGTTGATGCTAAAACAGTAAGTACAGTTGCTCTTATACCGTAATCAACCCCACCGTTAATAAAGGCCGTTAGAGATAAAATCAGTGAAAATGCCCAAACGAAACCGACATTGGCTCTGATTGCTCGATTCAAATTATATTCCATACTGATGTTCTCCTAACTTATATATTATTTGCTTAAAACAAGCGTAAACGTTTTTGGGATGCCTTTATCATAAACATCACTTGATAAATTGGGTTCTTCAATCAAAGTCTCTACTCTAAAACCGACTACAGCAGCCTCGGTTACAATTTCACCTAGAGTCCAATATCTCAACATCACAGTTTCATCTGTTTGATTTACCGCTTCTTCATTTTCATCTAAGTATTTTGAATAAGCGACCTTCTTTTCCACCAAATTTGATTCAAAATAGTCGCCTTCAACTTTATGCTTTCTAACTTTTGCTGTTGAGCCTTTGGATTTAATTAGCTTTGTACTAATCGGGTGAAAATCTCTTATAATCAGTCTGCCACCTGATCCAACGTAGCCATATAGTCTATTATAAAACCGATTCAAATCTGTAAAATAATGCAAAATGCCCATTTCTGCGAAGACAATGTCATACTGCGTTGAAGTTTCAAACTTTAATATGTCTGAAAGATAATATCTAATTTCCACATTTGAGGCTTTAGCCAATGCTAAAGCATACTGTCTATTTGACTCTGAAAAATCTACGACATCAACTTTTGCACCCAATAAGGCCAAAGCAACTGCTTTATTACCATGAGATCCCATAACATTGAGGATGTGCTTATCCTTAATCTCGCCCATATACTTCAAAATGGTCTGAATTGGCGTTGTTGGATTCTGCATTAATTTCAAAGCATAATCTTCGGCTGATCCAAATCGACTTTGCCATGCAGATTGATGTTCCTGTTCCCATGCTTTTTGATTGTTATTTTCCATAATTAGTATTCCTATCACTATTAATTTATGTTAACTATTATAGAGCAAAACTCACTGTTACTCTAGCTTTTTTATATTTTTTATATTTGAACATAGAATCCCCTTCTATTGACTTGGATGTGTATATAAGGTAAAATTGATTGGTTGTAAATATCGTTAATGAAGTCAACACAATACTATCATTTTAAAATAAAGGAAAATAATATGTCCGAGATTAATAAGGAAATAACACAAGAAGTTCAAAGAAGAAGAACTTTTGCAATTATCTCTCACCCGGATGCTGGTAAGACAACACTTACAGAAAAGTTGCTCCTTTACGGAGGTGCTATTCGTGAAGCGGGTACCGTAAAATCAAGAAAATCGCAAAAACATGCTGTTTCAGACTGGATGGAAATTGAAAAGCAAAGAGGTATTTCTGTAACTTCTTCTGTGCTTCAATTCAACTATAATGATCACTGTATTAACATCCTTGATACACCAGGTCACCAGGACTTTAGTGAAGATACCTATCGTACGCTTATGGCAGCGGATAGTGCTGTAATGGTTGTCGATTCCTCTAAAGGGGTCGAGAGTCAAACGAGAAAACTTTTCAAAGTCTGTAAAATGCGTGGCATTCCAATTTTTACTTTTATTAATAAAATGGACCGACAAGGCCGTGATCCATTTGAACTCTTAGAGGACATCGAGAACAATCTTGGGATTCGTTCTTATCCAATGAACTGGCCAATAGGTTCAGACAAATCATTTAAAGGCGTCTACAATCGCTCCAAAGGTCAGATTGAATTGTTTAATGATTCCAATCATGGTCAGAACATCTCACAAGTTGTTTCAGGGGATCTCACAGAGCCGAAGTTCGTTGAATTATTAGGACAAGCGCGTTATGATAAGCTACTTGAAGACTTAGAGCTTTTAGATCACGCAGGCGATCCTTATGATTTAGAAAAAATACTCGCTGGTGAATTAACACCTGTCTTCTTTGGTAGTGCATTAACCAATTTTGGTGTTGAACCCTTTTTAAGAACGTTCTTAGATCTTACGCCTCCACCAGCAGCAAGAACAAGTAATCTAGGAGAAGTCGATCCTAATCAAGAAAATTTCTCTGGCTTTATCTTTAAGATTCAGGCAAATATGAACCCAACGCATCGCGATAGAATTGCCTTTTTAAGAATCTGTTCAGGTAAATTTACAAAGGGTATGCAAGTCAACCACGTTCAAGAGAATAAAAAAATCAGACTTGCTCAGCCACAGCAGTTTATGGCACAGGATCGCGTCGTTGTTGAAACTGCATATCCTGGCGATATCATTGGTTTACACGACCCAGGTATCTTTAGAATCGGTGATACACTCTGTGAAGATGGTTCAGGCGTAAAATATGAAGGTATACCTGTTTTTGCACCTGAACATTTTGCAAAGGTTTATACCAAAAACTCTTTGAAGCGTAAACAATTTATCAAAGGTATCGAGCAGCTCTCAGAAGAAGGCAGTATTCAAGTCTTTAGACGACCAAATATCGGCGTGGAAGAACTGATTATCGGCGTTGTTGGCGTACTACAATTTGAAGTATTAGAATATCGACTCAAAAATGAGTATGGTGTCGATGTCATCATTGAATCATTGCCATATCGATATGTTCGATGGATTGTTTCTGAGAAGTTTGATAAAAATAATTTTTCTATGACAATGGATACAATGCTCGTCAATGACGAGGATGAACGACCAGTTTTAATTTTCCAAAACGAATGGTCAATTCGTCAAATTGAAGAACGTAACAAAGGATTGCAATTGGCTGAAATATCGCTAAGATAGTCGAACTGCTTTGGTAGTTATAAGAGTTACCAGCATCATTTAAAGCATTTAATATGTAAAGGGTTGAGGCATTTTAATAGTCTCAACCCTTTTATGTTATCTTTTCTTGACCATTCTAAGCCCAAACCAACTAGACGCAGCACCAATAATTACAGAACTCAAAATCACACTTAAAGCAATTTTACCAAAAGAAAGCATCTGGGTGAGTTCAGGTAAGAATGGTAAAATACGATCACTGCTTGCTGAAAGATTGATTTGAACGACAAATGTCATCACCAGTGCCAAAATACCAGCGATAAACGAAATCAACACACCACTTATCCAAAATGGCAAATGAATAAACAGATCTGGTGCACCTAGCAATTGTAAGGTGTTAATTTGAGCTTCATTTGTGTGGACGCCTTCTCTAATGATATGAGAAGTAATTAATACAGTTGCGACGACTACAGCGCCAGTCATCAAAAGCCCGACAGAGCCTATGACTAAGCTAATTTGTGCAATTTTATCCAAAACAGTTTGATTGTCTCTTACATAATCAACATTTGCTAGATCACTGATCTTCTCTCCCACCAACTTTGCCTTTTCAAGTTGAACAGATACTTCTATATAAGGGACGAATGGATTTTCGTCAAACTGATTCAATATTTTTGCTTCTGAACCTAATATGCTTTCCATTTGTCTGTAGGATTCATCTGCACTTACTTCTGTAATATTTGTTACGCCTTCTATAGCGAGAACTGCATCTTTCAATTCTTCAAGTGAATATAGATTGAGGTTAGGATTGTAATAAACACTGATAGCCGCCTCATCTTTTAATAAATTTATGAATTCTCTACTAATTCCCCAACCAGAAATAATTAGAATTGATACAAAGAAAATCATCGATAGACTAATTAGCGATAGTAGACTCGAAAGCTTATTGGTTTTATAGATGGTAAAAGTTTCTTTAATAAAATAGGTAATATTATTAGCAACCACTTTTTCTCACCTCCATTACGCCCTCTTTAATGGTAATCATTTGCGTATACGGAATTTCTTCTATAAGGTGTGCAGCGTGTGTTGTAATAATCACAGTTGTCTCAGGACCTGCAAGATTAGACAGTAAATTCAAAACATTAACGGCATTGTCATGATCTAAGTTTCCTGTTGGTTCATCTGCAATGATTAGTTTGGGTTTTCTAGCGAGTGCTCTTGCAATTGCAACCCGTTGTCTTTCTCCCCATGACAAGTTATCAACCAGTTGATTCAGTTTATGCATAATTCCAACTCTTTCAACTGAATTAAGGGTTAGCTCAGTGCGTTCACGTTTGGGAATCTCTAAAAATCGGATTCCCAGAATGACGTTATCTAAAACAGTTCTACCTTCAATCAATCTGAAATCCTGAAAAATTGGACCAATGTGCATCCTAAGGCTTCTCACCTGTGTTGGATTCAAGGTTGACATTTGATGGTCAAGCACTTCTAGCGTCCCTGATGAGGGCTTTTCAATTCCTAGAAGCAATTTCAGAAAACTCGTTTTACCAGAACCACTTGCACCTAATATTACCACCACTTCCCCTTTATCGATGGTTAAATTAAAGGGTTTTAATGCATCAGTTCCATCTTTATAAGTTAGACTACAGCTTTGTGAATTTATCATATTTACCTCAATTAAAATAAGTTGATGGTTACATAAAGTACCAATACACCGTCTTTTAGTTCTATTCGCTTGATTGTATTTTTACCTAACAATGATGTGAGATCAAACACCAAGTCACCCTCACTAAATAAATCCATAATTGCGCTTTGACTCATACTTAATCCATAAAATATGCCGCCATTCACGTTGAAAGCTATGGTCTGATCATCAATGAGTTCAAAGTTGCCATTTAATGAAATCTCATATTCTGGAAATGCAAGTGACACATTCGTTTCATTAAAATCAAATTCTAGCTTAGGTAAATCTTTACGGTTTGAGAGCACCTCATTAAACTTATTTTCATATAAATAGCCTTTGGTATTAAATAGTGACAAATTAACTTCAACTGTATCCTCGGGCAATTCACCATTTTTGATGATCTCATTAAATGTTTCAACCGTTTTGCTAAACAGTGGCTTTAGTTCATTCCATACCGATTCAATTGCTAAAAGATAATTTTGATAATGTGCACGCTCCACTGATAAAGAATTTAAGTAATTTTCAAGATCCACTTTAGCTTTGATCTGATCAGAAAGCTTCACTTCCCTAGCTATAAGCTCAGTTTCTTGCTCGTTGCGCAAGAGCTCCAATTGCTGTTGTTCTTCCTTTAATCGCTCGCTTAAAGCTGTCGTTTCTTTCATTAACAGATCTACTTTTCGAGTGATATCTCTCAGAAGATTTAACCGATTCATAAAGTCCTTCACTGAACTTGCATTCAGTAAAATCTCCACACTTGAAGCTGCACCTAGTTTTTGCTGAGATCTTAGCACATCTCCAAGACTTGATTTAAGTTGTCCATGCTTTCGCAAGGCATCTTCAACGGCTTGCTCCTTATTTGAAATCTGTTGATTAAAGCTATCAATCTTCTCTTCGATCTGAGTGATTTCAGTCTGAAGTAGTTCGATTTCAGCACTTAAAACAAACAGCTGTTGAACGACGACCTGTTCTTCTTCTGATATTGACTTCAACTTGTCATTGGCAGATTCATCTGTTGGCACTGTTTCTGAATAACTAAAAAATGGCGTTAAAGTTAGCGTAAAAACCAAAACTAGAGAGAGCAATTTCATGTATTTTAATCGTTCTTTCATACGTACCTCTTTCAAACTTATACTCCTATTTTACCAATAACCTCTATAGGACACCATATTTTTATATCATAAGAATGAATTTCTTAAATTTGGTTGGAAAGACCTATAAAATAGCATATAATAGTGATGAACGCTTACATTGAAAGGAGGTCAACACTTGCTTAGAGCTTTACCAAATATTCTATTTATCGTAATCGTATTTATTCTGGCTACCGCATTTCCGCTTAGCTTAGATATATTGTCTATCGATCTTTCTCAAAAGATTGTAGATAATCCCGTTGAGACTGTTGAACTCGAACCAACCGCATCGATAACATTGTCCTCTGAAAGAAGTACGATTTCTGAGAAAACTATAAAATTTGAAATGAAGAGTGATACAAATCAGTTTCCTGTAGATTATCTTGAAGGCTATAAACTTGAAATTTACAAATCTGGACAACTCTTAAGTACACATGCTTTGTCGGAATTTGAATCTAAAGTCACTAACGTATCAACTAATGAGCGCTTTTTAGAACTGAATAAATCTGACCTCGTCACATCATATGGTGACGGTTATTATACTGTAAAAGTTTATGAAAATGAACAGCTTATTTCAGATAATATTTACATCGCGTTACTCACAGGTACGAAATCTTTACTTGGTGGTACAAGTCAAGTTCCGTCTGGTCAACTCGGTGTAACGTTTTATTATCCAACAAGTGACTACTCAAACTTAATACCAGTTTCAAGAATTTTACCTCTTCCAAGTAATCGCTGGAGAAGTGTTTATACGGAACTGGTTAGTGGGCCAAAAGCCTCTCTGGGATTATATTCTGGAGAGACAGCTTACCCTTACGCGCCAAATATTAGAATTTCAAGTGGCATCGCTAGTATTTATATGTACAGTGTCAACCTAAAAGGTTTTGAAGGTCATTTTGATAAGATTGCAGAAGGGATCACCAAAACATTTATGACGCTTGGTCCACTGGATGGTGTAAAATTATATGTGGATGATAGTGCTAACAAAACGATTGATGGTTTGAGCTTAAATACAACATTCACTCAAAAACAACCTTCAAGCGCTTATATGGGGTATTCTTCATCAGATCAATACTTTATGTTAGCTCCTATAACCTTAACCAAATCCGCCTTAGCCGATCAAATAGAGGAAATCATCAGCGTACTAAAGGGACATACGAATCCTTCGACAGGTTACATTGAAACGCTTCCCGAAGAAGTTGAACTTAAAGGTTACACCCTTAACGGGACTCAGTTGGATATTAATTTTAATGAAGCGCTCGCAACAGTTTTGGCTGAATATCCAAACTATGAATCCTTAATGTTCCATTCGTTGGTTCAGAGCCTAAGCTCTTTAGAAGGCGTGACCTCAATCGTTATCAAAGCAAATGATCAACCAGTTGTCACAACTGAGTTTGATTTCAATACGCCAGTAACAGCACAAAAATTTATTAACTTAGAACCATAAAAGCGATCGTCAATCAATAAAGCCTGTTTTCATTCGTCATTTAGACACGTTTGAAATACAGGCTTTCTTTATTAGTTATCTTATTATTTTAGCGTTTTGTTTGATGTAATGATCGATTTCATAAATTGATCCTGCAATCACACTTAGAGCTTCAGTATCCAATATTTCCAAGGTTTTTCCGTTTCTACGGATGACCCCTTTCTCAACGAGTTCATCGAATGCACGATGTAACTGCCGATAGGTTGTCCCTAAGTATTCGGATATATCCGTTAAGGAGTCTTTTAACGTTAGTCTATTACTGTCCATGGCATGCGCACGAATATAACTTGAAAGTCGATTTACCACTGGATACATCAAATTTGTAGAATGGTGCATATCAGCTACTAAAAGCTTATCTGCTAAAGATCGAGATAAATACCTTAGAAAAGGAATATGCTCAAGTGCTTCTCGTTGCATCATCTCGATTGGAAAACGCATTAAATATGAAGTAGCTACTGCTGTAACTGAGCAAGAAGCGGGCTGTGGATTAACCAGTTCAACATCTCCTAAGGAGTCAAACTCACTATAAAATTGAACGAGGAAGGTCTTTCCGTTCTCGTAGATTCTAAATAGTTTTAATTTTCCCATTAGAAAGAAATAGAAATAATGAATCGGTTCATTCGCCGTCAAAATCGTTTCATCCTTGTTATAGACAACCAGCTCTCCTTGCTTAAGCATGTCCAGCGGCAGCATTTGATCTAATTTATATTTTTGAATGGTACTTTGAATTTTCTTTTGATCCGTTATTATTTTCATATTTGCCTCATTTTAATAAAAGTATGACATATGTCATATTTTTTTGTTCTATTTTATCATAAACTAATAACAAATAAAACAACTATCTGGGAGGTCACATGGCAAAATTGACTGCTTATATGACGGGATTGGTATTATCAATTATGATCTCGATCAATGGGCTTTTAGGAACTGCAACCAATGTTTTTTTTAGTAATGTGATCTATCATGGTCTTGGCTTTATCCTTTTAGGTGCTATGGTAAGTATCATTGGTAAAAAAGTTGAACATAAAGTTAAATTGATTTATTTCATCCCTGGCATATTGGGTTCGATTACAATTTTACTTAATAACTACGTTATGCAATCCATTGGGGTTACACTTATGGTGGCTTTTACACTTGTTGGTCAAGTTTTAACCTCACTGTTAATTGACTACCTTGGATTAATGGGTAAACCTAAACTTACCATCACTAAAAAACAGCTTTCAGGTATACTCGTAATGATTTTAGGCCTTATCGTCATGGTTATATAAAGGAGCAGATATGAATCTCTTAATCATCTACGGTCTAGCGATCGTTCTCGGCGTACTCGTCACAATCGTACCCATATTAAATGGACAAAATACCTTGAAGTTTGGTTCATTGAGGGTTTCGTGGTTTCATTTTACGGCAGCATTTATAGTTGGTCTAATTGCACTTTTACTATTTGGTGGACAATCTGAGACTAAAACACTTTTTTCACAGCCTTTATGGTACTATTCAGGTGGTATCTTAGGAATACTAGTCATTATTAGCATGAATTACTATGCAGTGCGCATTACGGCCTTTCATATAGCAGTATTGCCTTTCTTAGGCCAAATGAGTATGGGACTTTTATTAGATTACATCATCTATAATCAATTTGAATTTAAAACACTTATAGGATTATTCATTGTATTATTTGGGCTAACCCTTCAATTATCCAGCACTACCGTTCTCACAGACGGCTTAAAAAATAAAAAAGACCAGCTATCGACTGACCTCTGATAGCTGGTCTTTTACCTTATTTAACTCTTAAGCATTTGCAAACAATTCTGAAACACCCTTAAGTTTATCAATGATTTTTAAATTATATGGACACTTTGGTTCACAGCTACCACATGCGATACAAGCGTCAGCTTTAACCGCCAAACCGTTATATCTTTTAATTGCCCAGTCCGCTAAATGATAACGTGTCAAATACCCTTCCATTAAAAACTGCGTTGGTATATCAATGCCTTGTGGACAAGGCAAACAATAACCACATCTTCTACAAAAGTTCTCCCCAAGGTCAGAAACCACATCTGATAATGCTGCCATTTCTTCATCTGAAAAGTCTAATGCTTCGTTCATAACTGAAGCGTTCTCAGCAACTTGTGATAGTTGATCCATACCTGGTATTGCTACAGATATCGCAGGATTTGACAAAATGAACTTTAAACTCAATTTTCCTTTTTGGATAG
>DJWQ01000188.1 GCA_002441045.1 Firmicutes bacterium UBA6226
CTAAACACTAAGAATACTAAGATTAGAATATATAAAATCTGTCCACCCCATACTGAGCTACCGTAGTATAGTAATAGGTTTCTACCAATACCGATGATATAGGCACCAACGACAGGCCCATAGAACGTTTGGAAACCACCTAATACAACAGCGATTAAAGCGTTCAATTGAACGTCATCCATAATGTGAAGGGTTACAGAGGTCATCGGTGCAGTCATAACACCTGAGATAACGCCCAGTACACCAGCAACCGCCCATGCACCCATGGTAACTGTTTTAGTTGGTACACCCATCAATCTTGCAGTATGCTCGTTTGAAGCAGTAGAACGAATCGCTAATCCAATTTTTGTTTTTTGTAAAATTACAAACAGCCCACCCATAACAAGTAGACCAAAGAAAATATTAAAAATACCATTATAAGAAATGTCCGCTCCGAGAATTGAAAGGTTACCTTGTTCGATCAGTCTCGGTAATCTAAGTGGATCAACACCAAAGATAAGAGGTGCAATTCCTAAAACGATCATGATCATACCTAGCGTTATTATCTGCTTTGCTTCGGGATGAACTTTTTTCGTATGTCGAATAACTACAAGGTCAATCAATATACCGATTAAAATCGCACTGACAATACCACCAAGTGCTGCTAACCAAATGTTAATGCCCATTGTGTTAAACAAGTAGGTAACGACGAATGTGTTGAACATCGCAACAGCACCTTGAGAAAAGTTAACAATATTGGATGTTCTAAAAATAATGATGATGCTTAGTGCTGCGAGTGCATATATACTCCCAGTCTCTAAGCTACGCAGAATGACTTGAATAAAAGTACTCAAAATGTTCACCTCATCTAATGTTTTTTCTTAACTAAAACTGCTTTGCAAGGCTTTCAAGCGTTTTAGCACTTTCATTGAGCGCCTCAACCGATTTTGAAATCTCCTCTAATGCTTCGGTCTGCATGCTAAAGATTCCGTTATTATCGTGAATTTTGCGTTCAATGTTGCCAATAGAACCTTTGATTTGGGTCAAAGTATTCTTAATTAAGTCTGCAGAATCCTTACTCGATTTTGACATCTTTCTAATTTCTTCTGCTACAACACCAAAACCACGACCGTGTTCGCCAGACCGAGCAGCCTCTATCGCTGCATTTAGTCCCAACAAATTCGTCTGGTTTGCAATGTTGCTGATGAAACTAATAATTTCATCTGTCTTTTCAGTTGATTCTCTTGAAGCAACAACATCTCTTCCAATATCGATGTTTCTATCCACAACACTCTGAATATTTGTAGAAACTTCTCGGAAAGATGCCGATAGCTTTTCTAAGGCTACAGATAAAGTAGTACTTAGGGTTTCCATCTGACTTTGCTTTTCAAGGCTGATGCCAAAGCCAATCGCGCCAACGACGATGCCATTTTCGTCAAATACTGGATAACCGATTGCCTTGTAAGGAAATCCAAAAACCTCTTTAGGAATTACTTTGTGAACGAGCTTACCCGTCTGTATACTGTCATAGGCTGCAGAGCCTTTCTTAAGTAACGACTGTTCCTCCGACTGTACCGTTCCCGCTGTTCCGGTGAAGAACTTTAGGCAGCGCTCAGTGTTATTGATTCCGACCATGAGCTTTTCATCGACTAGAAGATTCAACAAAGGTATGATCTCATTGAACAACTGCATCGTTGAATTTTGGGAAATATCCGTGATCATAATTAGCTCCTAATTTCTAGTTGTTTATTTCCTGCATTCCTTGTCATTAAATACTAGCAATTCCTATGCCAAAATATTCACTTCCAGTCTTGCACTTAAAAACGTGCATTTAATCAACTTTATTAATAAAAGCTTTACATTTTATGATAAAAAAATTGACAGATGTCCAAATTGTGTACAAATTTATGTACAATAAATGGACAACTGTCAATATTTGTTGCATTTTTACTCGATTCTCAATTCATTTCGCTATCTCATTTACGTCAATTTCACATTAAGTCACTTATGTACTGCTATTGTTTTGCACAAACTACAATTCATAGAACCTATTGATATGATTGTCTTAGAGCCTCTTATGCGTTTTTTTTTAATTCAGTTTATTCTCCTAATTTATTGAAATGAAACCATTTTTCTATCAGATTAAAGCGGTTACTGAATTAAGTTTATTTTCATGTACAATTTTTTGACCAATCCGTGTACAGCCATTAATCATCTGAAAAAGCACTCTGATGCGCCATCATCATATCAACTAGTGTCAATGCAGTCATAGCCTTGACAATTGGTACAGCTCTAAGAGCAATACAGGGATCGTGACGGCCTTCAATTTTAAGCTCTGTCATCTCTTTGGTTTGAAAATCCAATGTGTTTTGTGCCTTACTGATAGAAGCAGTTGGTTTTAAAACACATTTGAACGTCAATGGCATGCCATTGGTTAACCCACCATTGATACCACCGTTGTGATTGGCATTGGTTTGAACTCGACCTAAATGATCTAAAACAAAAGCATCTATCACTTCACTACCTAACTTTGATGCAAAATCAAAGCCATCTCCAAAGCTAACCCCTTTAATTCCTGGGATAGAAAACAAAGCATGGGATAATTGACTTTCAGCTGAATCAAAAAAAGGGGCTCCTAAACCTATGGGAAGCTCAAAAACTGAAGTCTCGATAATTGCCCCAACTGAATCTCCCTGGTTTCTAGCTGCTTCCACAACATCTAATAATCGCATCTTTGCATCTGAATATATACCATAAGGCGCATCATTCAGCTTTTCCAAATCCTCGTTGAAAATCCCATAACGGGATAGTGAGATTGATTTTTCACTTCCAATTTGATGTATATGCGATACAACTTGAATGCCTTTCTGATTGAGTAGGTCCTCAGCAATTGCACCTGCAAAAACTAAGGGCGCCGTTAATCTCGCAGAAAAATGACCGCCACCACGATAGTCGTTAGCGCCGTCCGATTTAATGTGCCCAACATAGTCAGCATGGCCAGGTCTAAAGACATGTTTTGATGCTTCATAATCCTTTGAACGCGTGTTGTTACTAACGAACCACACTGTTAGTGGCGCGCCTGTGGTTTTATCGTTGAAATAACCACTTAATATCTCATATTCGTCCGACTCTGCCCTCGGCGTTGTTAATGATTGTCCTGGTTTGCGTTGATTGAGACGTTTTTCTATAAGTGCTTTGTTCAGTTTATAGTTGGGAGGTAGTCCATCTATCACACATCCCACCCCTTGTCCGTGAGACTCACCGAACAGGGTTAACTTAATTGAATTTCCTATGCTACTCGCCACTTAGAACACCTCCTAACGCACGAAAATCTTTCCAGAACTCTGGGTAAGATTTGTTCACACTGTCTTTTCCTAAAATGGTAACCACATCATTTGCACAAGTCGCCGCAATTGCAAGCGCCATGGCAATTCTATGATCCTGCCACGCTTCAACAGTCCCTCCTGTCAATTGCCTATTTCCCACGATCTCAAGACCATCCTCAGTTTCAGTGATATATGCACCTAATTTATTGAGTTCAGTTGCAATCGCCAATAGACGATTGGATTCTTTGATCCTCACACGCTCTGCTCCTGTTATTCTGAAAAAACCAGCTTTAACCGTACAAAGCACAGCTATTATGGGGACTAAATCAGGACACTGGCTGACATTGATATCTATGAACCCATCCACCTCTTTTGGCTGCGTCACATTTTCAATGATTTCAATAATCCTTTTATCACCTTGCTCAGAGGTTGTGTTGAGTCCCACAACCTCGATATGACTACCAAGTGCATTTGCCACTAACCAAAATGCAGCTTGAGAGTAATCTCCTTCAACCCAGTAATCCAATGCTTGGTAAGCTTGATTGCCGCTAATCCATAAACTCAAATCATCTTTCCAAACGATTTTTATGCCAAATTTTTCCAAACAGCTAATGGTAAGCTTTACATAATCAATTGACTCAAAAGGCGGTTTAATTTTTATCTGACTGTCACCTTCAAGCAAAGGCAACATAAATAATAGTCCGGTGATAAATTGTGAACTAACATTACCAACAATCTCATATTCTCCCGGTTGCCAGCTTCCTGAAACGGTGATTGGAAGTGCGCCAAGGTTACTTTCATATTGAATTTTTTGACCTTCAAAAAGTGTTAAGTAGGGTCCAAAGGGTCTTTTCATTAATCCCTCAGCACCCAAGAAAGTGACCTTGTTCTGTGTCATATGAAAAAAAGGAATTAAAAAACGAGCAGTCGATCCAGATTCATTGCAATCAATGGTCAAAGGGCCAACTACTGGTTCTTTTATTCCCAGTATATTGGCAGTGTATCGGTTGATTAAGGGATTATAGTCAAGTTGAATTTGTGCGCCAAATTGCTTCATTGCCTCGATAGACGCTTTAACATCTTCTGACAATATCAAATTTTCAACTTTTGAAGTCCCTTTTGCCAGCGCTGCACAGATCACTGCACGATGACTGATACTTTTGGAAGGTGGAATTGACACAATTCCATTCAAATGGCTCGGTGTGATCTGAATTTGATTATTCATCTTTTTCACCTTCTTTAACAACTTCTTTTAAAATACTCGAAAAAGTTGCCATCAACCAGCTTAACGGATCACTTCCTTTAGCGAGATGACATATACCTTCAAATCTAATCCATTCGACAGCATCCGTAATGCGTTTCTTATCCCTTGCCATAAGCTCAAATACGGCTTCTGAATCATTCGGGTCAAAATACGTCGGCAGCTGATAGCGTTTAAATATATCAGAAATTTCATCAAAGGTTTCCAA
>DJWQ01000143.1 GCA_002441045.1 Firmicutes bacterium UBA6226
TTAAGTAATTCACTTTCTCATTTTAGCATTTCTGAACACCTGATAGACCTAACCAAAGTTAGGTTATTAATAAATAAGCAAAGGATCTTCATAAATGGTGGTATTGAAAAGGATTATTAAGTATAGATTTTACACAAATTATATTATCATAATCAATTTAAGCTAAAAAAATCCATAGAGATATTCCTATGTTAAGTTTGAATCATCACAACTCAAAATTAACAAAAGGACAATCACTATGGACTAATTTATATCACAAACTCAATCAAATTTGTTTCTATAACCATACTTAAAGATTAATTCTCTTTTCTAAAAGATATCCAGTTCCCAGATACATAAGAACTGAAGAAATTAAGGTAGCAATAATAGCGATGTTAAGTGTCGTTTCCATACCTAATAAAGTAAAGTTCTCAGCTGACAAATGAATTGTTTCAAAGGTTTTATTTAGCACATTAGAAGCAAAATCAGCAACCTTTCCTTTAAGGATGTTAATTACAATAAAAATACCGAATGTGATTAGGCCTTTAAACCTATTGTTATTAAATAAGCTTTTAAATAATGCAAATGATAAATAGATCGTAAGTGCAAATTCAATAATCATAAACACCATTAATAACATGAGTTTTATTATCATTATAATTTCTGACGTGCTTAAGTCTAAAAGAGACAAATTGAACGATTCTAGCCCCATAATTTTAAGATTTATAAAAGTAATTCCTAAGTAAAGGCCAGCAATTGCAACCCCTTCTATCAATGCAAAAATCAATTTTCCGCCAAGTAATTTATAGCCACTATTTGGCGTCATAAATAGCATATAACCTTCTTGTTTAAATAAATCATTTCTAAAAAGAAAAATCAAATCGATGAGATAAAGCAAACTCAATCCAACCGCTAATATACCAATGAAAATACCAAAGATTTCTTCGCTAAAATTATCTCGAATCACTTCATCTATACTAAAAAACTTGTAGAGTGCATAAATTTGTCCTAAAACGATTAATGCACCTGCTAATAAGAAAGTCATTCGTTTTCTTAAAAACTCAAATTTGATAAGCTTAAGCATGTTTGTATACCTCCCTATATATTTCCTCTAAAGATTGCCCTCTCTTCATTCTCATCTCTTCAGTTTCCCCTTGAAGGACAACCTCACCTTTATCTAGGAATATTACCTCATCTAATATTTGTTCTATTTCATCCACTAAATGCGTCGAAATAATCATTGTACTGCCTTCATCGAACTGATCGATGATACATTCTTTGATTTTAGCTCTAGAAATTGGGTCAAGTCCATTAAGTGGTTCATCGAGCATGTAAATTTTAACCTTTCTAGAGATGGTCAATGTGATTTTAAGTCTCGCTCTCTGTCCAGTTGAAAGACTGCCAACCTTCTGATTTAGATCAATATCCATAAACTCTAAAAGCTCTAAAGCCTTCTTCATATCGAAATCGAGATACATATCTCTGTAGAAATTAACCGCTTCTTTAACCCTCATCCAACTGTATACAAAGTTTTCAGTTGGCATATAAGCAACTAAAGCTTTCGTTTTGTGTGATGGCATCTCATCACAGATGGTAATCTCCCCGCCTGTTTGCTTATGTAGGTCCGCGATTACTTTCATCAGAGTCGTCTTACCACTACCATTTGGCCCAAGTAAGCCATATATTTTGCCTTCTTGAAATTTTAAGTTAATATTGATTAAAGCTCTCTTTTTCAAATAGTTCTTTTGAAGATTAATACAATTAATTAAATAGTTCATTGACTTGCCTCCTCGTAGAATTTAATCTTCTTGATAATGTCATCAACATTAAGGTTCAAAGATTTCATCGCTTCGATGAACATCTTAATTTTCTCATCCGCTAAGCTCTCTTTAAGTTCACTTATCTTAGCTTCATCTTCAGTAACAAAAGTGCCCATGCCTCTCTTAGTAAAGCAAACCTCTTCTTGCTCAAGTTCTCTGTAAACGCGTTGCACCGTATTCGGATTCACTTTAAGTGAAATTGCCAAATCTCTAGTAGACATCATTTTTTCCCCCTTCTGAAGCTTTCCAGTTACGATATCGGTTTTTATCAGCTCCATAATCTGAATATAAATAGGAACGTCCGTTGTAAAATCCATTGAGTCACCTCCTGTAAAAGTGCACACAGTGCTTTCATAGGTACAATTGAAAGTATGTTTTGAAACAGTGTGTTAGTGTACTATCCGTATAGTACACTAATGCAATATGACTGTCAACCCCTTTTAAAAAAAAATTCTGCCCATAAAACACAGTCACTATGCTTTAAGGCAGAACACATTCATTAATCTACATCATATACAACGCCAATCCTACGTCTTATTTCATCCATCTTCTCTGCGAGTTTTAAAGTAACCGAGTGCGACGCTATCTCAGATTCATTCCGCTTCTCTCTTATACAACGGTTAACATGGTCTATCTCATAATGATACCCCCATAAGCCCTCTGTAGGTTCATTATAAAGATCCGTTGTTTCTGTGTTAAGTGAAAACGTCGTCGCCTCCCAGAAATTTGGTATTACACATTTACCCTTATCGCCTAATAGTACTAAAGCGTTCTCTAGATCCTCTAAAATAGAAGCCTTAAGATTGACCTTGACGCCACTCTTTGGTAGATGTCCGGTAATAACCACCTGTCCATCTACACCCGTTTCAGTTAAAATGCCCTCCACGGTTTCTAACTCTGGTAACTCCCCAAAATAATGCCAGCACATCAACAAAGTATATATTCCGACATCTAGCAGTGCACCGCCGCCCAGCTTAGGATCCATAAGTCGACTGTCTGAACTAGCATTGCTTTCAAAACCAAATGAACACGATAACGTATGGACTTGTCCTATATCACCTGACATAATTCTTTCTTTTGTTATATTCAATGCAGGTAGAAACAAGCTCCATAGACCTTCCATTAAAAAGAGATTGCTATGCCTTGCGCGTTCAATTGCCTCAAGTGCCGTCAAATGATTCAGTGCAAATGGCTTTTCGCAAACCACAGCTTTTCCAGAATCAAGCGCTTTTTTTACCACATCAACATGAAGCGCGTGAGGCACCGCCACATATATGACATCGATCTCCTTATCATTAAAAAAAGCTGCTTCATCTGTATAGGCATTCGCG
This sequence comes from Firmicutes bacterium UBA6226, assembly GCA_002441045.1. The sequence goes on from DJWQ01000143.1 coordinate 3,131, forward strand.
ATACCATACTTATGGCAAAATTCATTTACCTTTTCATTATTTCGACCATAAGCAGCAATTACTTCACCTGATTGGACCGCTTGAAAATCATTCGCAAGCTTATTGGCGATTGTACCAATACCATAAAATCCCCATCTAATCATCTTTACCACCCCACGATCTGTTTAATTTCATCAAACGTATTGAATATCCAATCATAATGTTCACTGGGAATCTGCTCATGCAAACGATCGTATCCATGCCCTATAAATAGTGCGGTCTTCACTTTTGCATTTCTCCCAGCTAAAAGGTCGATTTCACGATCGCCTATCATGATGGTCGCTTCAGGAATCAACGCATGACGTTTCACTAAACTCAATATGGCTTCTGGATTCGGCTTTCGTTCATAACCCATTGAATGGTCTATACTTTCTATCAGTAAGTCATCAAATCCAAATTTTTCTAAATAAATCTGCGTTGATGTTCCGCGGTGCGTCCAAACGAAATTCTTCCCACCTTTTTCTACGATCCACCGACAAATTTCTAGCGCACCCTCAAACGGTTTCAAAGTATCCGCCTCTAATGACAGTCTATTTTCTCGATAGGTATGATTAAATTGTTCCGTGGTAATCCCTTTTGCATCTAGCTGTGGTTTTATCCCTTCTATTGCAGTCCCCATAGAAACGCGCATGTCTTTGAACACGCTTTGCTCATTTGACGGGATTCCGAATTGCTCAAGTGTATAACAAAAGGACTTAACCATCACTGGATACGAATCAAATAGAGTTCCATCAAAATCCCATATAACATTATAGGCCATCTTGCACCTCTCTATTTTTTATTCATTATTATATCACACGTCTATTTCATAAATGGGTAGTTTAAAATGAAATTCTGCGTACTTTTATACTTAAAAAATAAAAAAAGCCAACCGATTCAGTTGACTTTATCTTTCGTTTAATATCTAGTTGTATTAAGCAATCATATAATTTTCGATCACCTGAGCGACGCCATCGCGTTCGTTGGTATCTGTGATATGATTCGCTGCATCCTTAAGCGCTTCAATTGCATTGCCCATAGCAACACCTAATCCTGCATAAGTGACCATGGCCATATCATTATCAGCATCACCGACGCAGATGACATTTTCTCTATCAATTTTCTTTAGATCTGCAACCGCCGCAACTCCTACACCTTTATTCACCGATGGATGTAAAAACTCTAAAAAGATTGGCGCACTTCTGACTATGGTATACTTTTCTTTCACCCAGTCTGGCAACTGATGTAACACGCGATCCAATTTCTCAGGGGCATCTACCATCATCACTTTAATTAAGGTTTCAAACTTTGGAACCTCGTGAACTGGACAGACATCCAATTTGATGCCGTTTAAACTCGCTTCTATCTCTGTATACGGATTATAAACTGGCGTGGTCACATAAGATTCTGTGAGCGCTTGAATATGAACATCAAGTACCAAGCTGAGTCGATAAAGCTCTGCATAATCTTCATGCGTAACGTGGCTCTTTAAAATTGCCTCTCCTGTTTTTACATTTTGAACGAGGGCACCGTTAAATGCGATTACAAAATCGTTCTCTGAAGTCATTTCCAGCTCTTCAAGCATATGTCGAATGCCAGCCAGTGGTCTTCCTGTTGCGATAACCACTTGTTTCCCTTGTTCTCTTGCTTTTAGGATCGCTGATTTGTTACGGTCAGAGATTTGTTTCTTCTCATTTAGCAAAGTACCATCCAAATCCAAAGCGATTAATTGATAACTCATAACATTTCCTCATTTCAGTTAACATAATACAAAATAAAATAACACAACTGCACCATAAAATCAATGCAAATTGTGTTAATTTAACAAGTATTCTTTTAATGCCTTCTAAACACACACTTTCAAGCTATTAAAATAATGATATATTTAAATCATTCACTCATTTACTTCATATACTTCATTTACTTCATATACTTCATTTACGTTATTTGCCTTTCCGCCAATATCGACTCTAAGAGACCTTTGCAGCCCTTCAAAACATCCTCATAGGTCAAATCAAAATCTCCAGTGTACCAAGGATCTGCAATATCCGAATCGCTTCCTGCATACTCAAGCAGCAGCTTCACCTTACCCTCCGGATCCTCACCAATGATGCGCATGAGATTTCTAACGTTCTGATGATCCATGCAGACGATGTAATCGTATAATTCATAGTCAGATGCCTTAAACTGAACTGACTGTTTACCCTCAGAAACGATGCCATGCTCTAAAAGCTTCTTTTTCGTCCCTCTATGAACTGGATTACCAATCTCTTCACGACTTGTCGCACTTGAAGCGACAAAAAACAGATCACTTAGGTGTTTTTTTTCAACCATATCCTTAAACACAAACTCTGCCATCGGGCTACGACATATATTGCCATGGCAAACAAACATCACATTAATCATATAAACGCTCTATCCTTTCATAAAAGTATCCTACTTCTTCATACTTCACATCTAAAAGTGTAAATTGCTTGGTAAAACGTGCATCGCCACCCAGCTTCTCATAAAATCCTCTGTACGGGTTGCGCTCCAGTGCCCATATCAGTAATGAAACATCGCCCTCTAGACGATTTAACTTTTCTGCTGCATATGAAACGAGTCCTTTTCCGATGCCATAGCCTTGATAGTCATCATAAATGTAGAGCGCATATATTTCACCTACATTTGATAGGCCGTAAACTTCAACTTCTCTACAAGCACCATAGCTGGCATATCCAACTACTGTACCATCGACTTCTGCGACAACTTTACGCTCGAAGCGACCTTCAACCATCCTAGTTCCAAAATCTGCGATGGTCGCCTGAATCCGATCTTGTTTTCTCTCAGGTAAAGCCTCTAAAAAAACATCTGGAAAAATGCCTTTATATGCACTCTGCCAAGTTCTTATGTTGATCTCAACGATAACAGAAACATCTTCTATTTTTGCATCTCTATAGATTACTTTAAAATGATCATTCTGTTTTATAGTATTGGTTATTTCCGTTTTGTTGAAGCTTTTATCCTTAATCGTATCTAAATTGGAGCTAATTTCTGGTTTCATACAGCCTCCATTACTGCTTTTTATATTTGAATGACTACATTTTAGTATGACTTTATTTTAGCATGTCGTTATTATTGTGAAATTTTTAATCCGTTTACTGCTCTGCGTCAAAACAACTGAAGAAATCCACTTCAAGCATGATTTCTATCGCATACCCATCTCTTCGATGCTCCAATACCTTTTTAACTTTAGTACCATAATTGCCATATGCCCAAAGCGGACTCCCGTAAGCACCGATGATTAAGTAATCCAGCTGTCGCGTTATATTTGTGACGATTTGACCACCCCTAGCGAGTATAAACAACTCTACATCCGTTTTTTGACCATACTTAAAATCTCCCGTTAAACAAAACGACTTCCCCTTCACTTGAACGGTTTCTGTAGTAGAGTTTAATGTAATCTTTTCGTGCGTCACTTGTTTTGATGGTTTGTTATAGTACTGTTTTTGCTCTGTTAAAGACAACTCCGATCGTCCTCTTAAATGAGGTTTGTAAAAACTATGCGCCCACTGATCCGTATACCCAAAATGTTCAACGATATGATAAAAGATCCCTTGACACCCTTTTGCATCAGAAAGCGCATCATGATGTTTTTCAAGCAGTACGCCTAGAGTGGCACAAAGATAATCCAAACTGTTACGTCTATAATTTAAAAATCGCTTTGCTAAAACTACAGTGCAAATATATTGAAACTCTGGAATTTCAAGACCATAATGTCCCAAAACCATGGTTAATACGCCTAGATCAAAGGTAGCATTATGAGCGACGATAATTCCCTCTTCAAAGTAATGCTTTATACTGGGCCAAAGCTGATCAAAGGTCGGTGCATCCTTTACCATATAAGGCGTAATCCCTGTCAATTGTATATTAAACGCATCAAACCTAGTTTCAGGATTGACGAGATAGTTTACCTCAAGTA
>DJWQ01000018.1 GCA_002441045.1 Firmicutes bacterium UBA6226
CATCCATTGCGCCTTCAGTCTTACCCGCACCCACTATCGTATGAAGCTCATCAATAAATAGAATGATTTTACCATCAGAATCCTTGATTTCGTCGAGAACTGCCTTCAAACGTTCTTCAAACTCACCTCTGAACTTAGCGCCTGCAATAAGTGCGCCCATATCAAGCGCATAAACCGTTTTGTCCTTCAGTCCATCTGGGACATCACCAGCAAGAATACGCAAAGCCAGTCCTTCTACAACTGCAGTTTTACCAACACCAGGATCACCGATCAGCACGGGATTGTTCTTCGTTCTTCTAGATAAAATGCGAATGGCTCTTCTGATTTCTTCGTCTCTACCAATCACCGGATCTAGTTTACCACTTCTCGCCAGCTCCACCAGATCTCTACCGTATTTATCTAACACTTGATAGCCGTCTTCAGGGTTTTGAGAAGTAACTCTCTTGTTTTCTCGTATCTTTGCGAGCGCTTCTAGAAAACGTTCCTTTGTGATATTAAATTGTTTAACAACTCTTTGATCATCACCATTGAGATTATCTAAGAGTGATAGATAGACGTGTTCCACGCTAACATACTCATCACTCAGCTGTTTGGCATAATCCTCTGCATCGATTAAAATTTTGTTAAACTTTCTCGACGCATAGATTTCGTTTTGCTCAGAAACAACTTTTGGCATCTTCTCTAAAATATCCTGTACAAGACTTCTATATTTAGGTAGATCAATGCCCAATTGTGAAAGTACACTGGATATTAGACCGCCTTCATCTCCTATCAGCCCATAGTGAAGATGCGTCATATCTATCTGAGAATGGCTGTACTTTATCGCCAGTCTCTGTGCGTTTTCAATGCTTTCTATCGTTTTCTTAGTCATTTTTTCTACGTTCATAATTCATCACTCCTCTTTTTGTTAGCACTCTTGCTTGTTGAGTGCTAACTCTTAAAATAATTATACCACCTCTTCGCCTAGCGTCAAGGTGGCTAATTGTAAAAAAATTATGATGAAATTTCAACAGAGCTTTAAATAGATTGATTATTTAACAGCACTATCAATTGCAAGGATTAAAGCTTCCTCTACTTCTTTTGCAAGAGCGGTCAATGATTCATTAGTTACCATACTGGTCGGTTTCATGAGGCCAATAAAGCAGTTTCCATTTTCAGTGTGAATCCCCACTTTACAAGGCAACATAAATCCCATATCTATTTCTGCCTCCAGTACAACCTTTGCTTTCGCAGGATTACAAACCTCCATTACTAAAAAATCTTCGTCGTACGCTAATCCCTTTTCACGTAGCTTGTCCTTAAAATTCAATTCCCACAAAACGCCAAATCCAGCTTGTTTAAGCGTTTCAACTAATCTCTCATGGGACTCGGTTAAATCGTAATTAGACTTTACTTTATAGACATTTGTCATGGTTTGATTCATATATAGCTCCTTTCAATCTTTTCACTAAAGCTATACCCGAATTCTCCATATACTACCTTTAATCTGTGTGACTTAGTCATATTTTGGGTATAAATAAACACTACCATTTATTAAAAACCTTCTCGGCAAAGCCTAAAAAGTGTTTAAACTCGACTTTTTCCTTTGTGTCACCAATTAGCGCAAAACCATCAAAATAGCCAAATACCTGATGCTGATCACTTGCTAAAACGCCAAGAGAAATTAAAGCTTGCCGATCTAATATTGGAGTAAATAACGCTTCAAATGAGCCGTCAGACGAAGTCATAAGCCAAGGTCTTAGAAAATCCTCACCTTCTGGTGTCATAGGTATTTTAAAGTCGATGTCGGTTAACTTAAATGCTTTGCCATTGATAAAAAACATATTTTCTGTCGCCTTTGAGTTATCTCCAAAGCCATAACCAAGATTGAAGCTGATCACATCATCGCCTATAAAGCCTTGAGCTACGCTCCAATACCAAGTGTTTTTATAGGTCCAAACACCTCGCCCCCAATCCAAAAGTCCAAGGGCATTGGTCTTTCGAAATGTGATGATTTCATTGCCAATCTTTGCCACACCTTCTGCAGGCATAGCTGTAATCTTTTGATTATAATAAAAGGCGTGCTTGTTTTCTGGAAAAGGCGTCGCAATCACCATTGAATCCTCGAGCGCATGTGTTAAATCTATAGAAATCTCCAATTTATTTTTATCCTTAAAATTTGGAAAGCTCACAAAAATATTTCGTTTACCAAAACCGTGTGTAAACTTAAACGCCATATCACCTTTTTGGTAGAGCACCTCGCCCTCGTATGAAGCTTCAGGCATATTTAACTTTCCGAAAGTGAATGGTAAAATTTTAGTTTTCGTCGTCTCTGTTTTGTTAGAAAAATCAAGCAAAGAGACGCTGAGAAGTCCCATATAGCTATTATCAGCTACGGTTACCGCAATACCATATGCATCGTTATAGATCAAATAATAATCCCACTCTTTAATTTTAAAAAAAGGTGCTTTAATGCGTTTCCTTTGATATTTCTTAATAAGCTGAGTCGAATAACCGCTTTGAATGAGACAACCGCGGTTATCTAGTAAATCACCTGGTTCCAGCATAACTTGTTGCATCCTGTACCTCCTCGCGTTTTGATCCACTTATACTATATCACATTTGATTGAAAGAAGGTCCATATGTTCAATAAAAGCCTCCGTTTTCTTGCCCTCTCAATTTTCATATTTGCTCTGTCACTTCTCCTAATTTCTTGTGGAAAAGACGTGCCTTCGCCGACCACCTCACAGATCGCAGATCAAACCATTGAAAGTTCTGAAGACAGCGCTACAGCAGAAACACAATCTGGAGTAACCATAGATACAACCGATACAGAAGATAATTTTGATACTACAAACGCTGCTAACACAACAACTAATTTACCACTCTACGCAACCCCAGAAGATGATAATCTCGGCTTTGACGCTTACTATACTAAGACTTTTTCAGAGTATATGAAGGCGTCCCCAGATTTTATCGGTTGGTTTAATGTACCGGGAACAAACATCGATTATCCGTTAGTGCAAGGCAAAGACAACGATTACTACCTAAGATATGACTATAAAAACAATCCAGATATGGACGGCTCAATCTACTTGGACTATAAAAATTCACCTAACCTATATGACACACATAACGCCATATACGGACACTACTTATTTAAAGGGACTATGTTCCACGATTTGCATCAGTATAAGGACGAGGACTTTTATAACAGTCACAGATACGTCGTTATCGTTACCTCTAGAGAAGCTGTTCTCTATGAGTTGTTTGCCGTACAGCGTGTCTCAGCATATAACTACTATCTCAGCTTTAACCTCGACCCAGGAGAGCTCATGGAATACGCAAAGCATTTTAAACGTAATTCCATCTTCGACGACCCATTAGAATTGCCTGAGGATTTAAGTCTTTTGACGCTGGTCACTTGCACCTATGAATTTGATAACGCTAGATTACTTCTCCATGCATATAAAAAAAGAACGATACCTCTATCAGAAATATCTGAATGGTTATCGTTCTAGAATCTAAACTATAGCTTTTCAGGCTGTGGTTCATTGAAAATCGATTTTATCTCCAAGAACTCTTCAACACCTTGAATACCACCTTCTCTACCAATACCGGATTGTTTATACCCACCGAATGGCGCATTGATGTCCCTTTTGCCATCATTGACATAAACCGATCCGGTTTTTATTTTGGTCGCCACCTCATTGGCCAAATCCCAAGGACCTATAACCGCACCTGATAAACCATAAGGTACATCATTCGCTATACGTATTGCGTCTTCCACAGTATCATAGGCGATCAGTGAGATTACTGGACCAAAGATTTCTTCTTGGGCGATCTTCATATGGTTTTCAACATCTGTAAATACAGTTGGCTTCACATAGTATCCGTTTTCACCCAGAGATTCATAAGGGACAGGCATTTCACCCACAATCAACTTAGCCCCTTCTTCTATACCGACTTCAATATACTTACTGACCTTTTTATACTGCTTTGCACTAGCAAGAGGACCCACTTTAGTGTCCACAAGTGTTGGATCACCTACCATATATGCCTTTGAGCGTTCAATGATTAGCGACTCTATTTTTTCTTTATCCGCTCTTGGGATAATCATACGTGTTAAAGCTGCACAGGTCTGACCTGTGTTGTCAAAGCAAGAGCTTACAACCGTATCCACTGCAAGAGATAGATCAGCATCAGGAAGCACAATGAGTGGTGATTTGCCACCAAGCTCTAAAGCAATCTTTTTTATTGTCTCAAGAGCAAGCTTACCTACTTCTCTACCGCCAGTTGTCGATCCAGTAAATGAGATCATTTGTACGTCTGGATGCAAAGCCAAGGCATTACCAACCTCTGCACCTCGCCCTGTCACTAGATTAAACACACCCGCAGGAACACCAGCTTCATGAAAGGATTCAGCAAGGACCATTGCAGAAAGTGGTGTTATTTGCGAAGGCTTTAATACAACTGTATTACCTGTAAGTAAAGCTGGGACAATCTTCTGCATCACCTGTCCAAGTGGATAGTTCCATGGTGTAATACACCCGATAACACCGATAGGTTCGCGGCGAATCGTCGCATGTTTTAATTTTTCTTCGAAATGATAGTCTTGAATGAGCTTAATATAATTATCAAAACGTGCGAGTGGACCAATAACATGAGCTCTTTCAGCCCATCTAATCGGCTGACCTAACTCAGCGACTTCCATCTGAATCAGTTGCTCCTTTTTAGCTGCAAAATGATCATACACTTTTCTCAAAATGACGATTCGTTCTTCTAAAGTCGTTTCCGACCAGGCTTCAAATGCAGCTTTTGCACTTAATACAGCTCGATCTACATCTTTTGCATTACCCGCAGGTACTTTTCCTATTATTTTCCGAGTTGCTGGATTTTCAACTTCTATCATGGCTGGAGAGTCCGAATATACCCATTCGCCACCTATATATATTTGATTGAAATTCATTAAAACCTCCTAAGAATAAACTGTGTAACCTAATTATTTAGTTACCCAAAATAATTCAGATAAAACAAGTCGAGTTCTCAGATTTACCACAAACAAGATTGTGACTTTAAAAAAATCCTGAACATGCTACTTGCAAGTTCAGGACAGATGCTTACTTATATATAATTGCTTCTAAATCCTTTTTAAATGCTTCATCGTCTGAGCAGACACCTACAACGATGTAGGTACCATATTTATCTACAAAGGCATGCTCAAGTTTAAACACTTCATCAGGCTTATAACTTTTATATGCTTCAATTCTTTCTGCAATTCTATCCTGTGCAACTTGAAGAATGGTATCTGCATCTGACTCATTTTTAACACTGAAGACCGTTAACTCATCTGCAACACCACCACTGCCTGCATACCCAAGTGCGTTGACGTCTTCCACTTCAATCCCATACATTTGAACTAAAGCCGATCCTTCAACCTCATAAAAATCCGTTCCAAAATAGTCTTTAGATGAAAGCGAATCTACGACTGCTTGCATATCAAAATCCAACTCTTTAGATGAACAACCGCTTACTATAAATATTACCAATAAACACAACACGATCAATTTTCGACCAATTCTAAGCATTCTAACTCTCCTTAATCCCTAACTTTCAATTTCTCTGATATGTTTTCACCTGCTACCACATCGATTTTGGGACTCTCAACCGTATGTGCTTTTAAGTACTCTAGCCAAACCTTGCAATAATCTGGTTTTAGATGAACACCATCGAACGAAGCGCCTTCTGGTAAAAACCCTTCACTATCCATCACTGCACTTGCTACATCCAAATAATAGACCTCTTTTTCAACTGCAAGTTCTTTGACTAACAGATTAAAGCGATCAATATTTTTGTTATTATAGATGGGATCATTAAGCGCTTTTTCCTTGCTTACAGGAAGTATGGACTGAATATAGATTGTCGCATCCGGATGTGTCATTTTTATTTGATCGATTACATCGCCATAATCCTCTTTAAACTTGTCAGGAAAAGCCCATCCAAGTTCATTCATACCTAACATAATATAGAGCTTATCAAATTTATTGTACTTAAGGGCATCCATAATGGTAACCTTTTCACCATTAAGTTTTGCAATCTTCGACGTTTTAATGGTATCAACCTTGAGCCCAATATAAGTATAAGACCTAACATTTTTCAATCCAGAATAGAGCATAAAACCTTCGGTTCTTGAATTGCCAACAAAAACAGCATCTGAAAAATAATCGTCTCCCACTACTGTTGAATTTTGAACCGGCTGACTATAATCATAAGCTAAGGCTCTTTCTAATTCTGTTTGCTTCGCTTCAGCTTCTGCTAAAGCTTTTTCCTTTTCATAGAACTTATTTTCGTTGGTTAAGTCCTCTACATTTGGTTCACTTTCAATTAGCGCGGCCAAAGCTTCACTTATTCCAGTTTCTACAGTCATTAAATCCGATGTCGATTCTGACGGAGATTCTTCAAACTGACCGTTGACCAAATCACCACTGAGCAGCTTTGTTCCATCTTCATAGGCATAATCCGTTTCTCGATCTACTTCTAGCTTATAAATGATATAGCCATTAATAATGACTGCAATTACTAACAACATAACTTTTATTGTGACATGTTTCATATCTGACCACCTATTTAAAGTTGATTTTGTTATTTAAGACCGTTGTATTATAAAGAAACAATACATCTTGATTTGAGAAGGTGACATATTGATCCAGTTTGTTAACATCAATATATCTTAAATCAATTAATGTAATTTTTTTATAGGTTTGAATGAACCATGGTGCAATACTACTTCCAAACGAATCTCTAAACATAATAAGCTCTTTGTCTGTTTGAGCCCTTTGATTATCAATAGAAATTAAAGATTGAGGACCACCCAAAAAAGCATCATAGCGATCGAGGTGATCTAGCATATCCACTCTGTATACAGAAGCTTGTATTTTTTCATCTGCGTAATTTACTTTTGCAGATTCTATACTTGGCATTTTAACAGCAATTAATTGATCTGGTGTTATCGTACTGAAAATTTTGTCAAAATATACCCCTTTAAAATCTCCTAAATAATCATATTCGATTTGATCGTCTATCTTAGGGTTTGACATTTCTTTATTTAAAGTTGATACCACTGGTTCGAGCGCTTCTTGTCGCCAGTGAGCGTCTGTCTTATAATAATCTTCAATCTGCAATGTATCTAATAAAGACACAAATTTTAGTTCTGGATCTAGTGTTGCCTTAAGCTCAGACTCAAATGCGTAATAATCCAAATGTGGCCTGCCACTCTCTTTTGCAGTAAAAAAACCTTTATCAGGCACCATCGTCATATAGACCCGCATCCCATTTAGATAAGTGTTACATATCTCATTGATTTTATCAGTGATATATGCCAAATCACTCGGTTTTTCTGGAAATAAGACCTTGCTCAAATAAGTGTTATATCGATAGACACCACCGATGTCTTGTCTTTGAAAAACAGATTGTTTAATAAAAGCATCTGTCTTTAAAAGTTGATCTCTTACGGGAAACTGATCGAGTAGATACTTCTCAAGCTTATCGGTTAACTCCCTCTCCATGATTGCATTTGCACTGATTTGAGGCATTTGTTCTAGTCGCCTTCTTTCGGTCGGCGATAAATCTTTATCCGGTAACAATAGCTGAAAACCACTGAATACAAACAATACGGTAAAAAACAATGCTACCGTTAACTTATTGACTAAGGATTGATTCGCTCTCATATCGCCTCCTAAAATCTAAAATACAAAAAGGGATTGAACGAACCGCTGATTAAATTCGCTGTGTTTACCAAAAGTAATACAATGCTTCCCACTGACTCTATCATAAATAACGATATAAAGCCACTGAAAGCAAAGGCTGTAGACCTAGAAGTTTGACTGAATATTGATTTTATTCTTAAAGTAAACTGTTTGACCAAAGGTGTTGCACCAATAAACCCCAAAACAAAAAGAACACCATAGCTTTTCAGATAGTAAAGCGATTCTTTAGAAATTAAAGGTAATCTGTTTTCTAAATTTGAAATACCAAACATACCAGCCAAATCACTTAAAGCGATCCCCATCGTATCCGCATTAAATATGACGAAACTTACCGTTACTAAAAACATAACATAGATGTGTCTGATCCAAGAAGGCAACCGATCTAACTGTTGGCCATATACAAACTTTTCAAGTAAAAGTAAAGCACCAAAATAGCCTCCCCATACGACAAAATTAAGCGCAGCACCATGCCATAAACCCGTTAATAACCAAACGGTGAATATATTGCGAATCCATTTAATTTTAGAAACTCTATTTCCACCGAGTGGAATATACACATAATCTCTAAACCACTTGCTTAAGCTCATATGCCAACGACGCCAGAATTCTGTAATGGATTTTGAAATATAAGGATAATTAAAGTTTTCAGGAAATGTAAAGCCTAACATTTTCCCCATACCTATGGCCATATCACTATATCCAGAGAAGTCAAAATAAATTTGCATCGTAAACGCAACGGCGTACATCCAGTGAAAAAGGACACTCGGTTGTTCTGCTGCACGATAAAGATTACAAAATTCACCGAACCCATTTGCAAGTAGCACTTTTTTTGATAAACCGACTATAAATCGCTGTATGCCTTCTGCTGTTTTATTGAAATCAGAGGCACGTTGGTTAAGTTCAGTTGCGATATCAGAATATCGAACGATTGGACCAGCTATTAACTGTGGAAAAAGACACACAAATGTCGCTAAGCTTAAAAAATTTCTTTCTGCTTTTACATCTCCTCTATACACATCTATAGTATAACTCATCGTTTGAAATGTGAAAAAACTAATGCCAATAGGCAATGGGACGCCTAAGACGGGAATTTGCAAATTCAAAATTGAATTAATAATCGTAATGAAAAAGTCAATATATTTGAAAAAACCAAGTGCACCTAAGTTGATAACGATAGAAGAAATCAAGGCATACTTTGCCTTTTTTTCGCCTCTATATTTCTCTATGTATAGACTGTGTAAGTAATCCGATACTGAAGAGAACACGAGTAATAAAGTATAAATCGGTTCACCTAGAAAATAGAATAATAAACTGACAATCAAAAGCGTTAAATTCTTAAAACGCTTTGGTGTGAGTAAATAAATGGCCATACTGATTGGCAAAAAATAATATATAAATGAAATGCTGGAAAAAAGCATCTAAAACTCCTAAATAGAAAAAATTTTTAAGCGTGTTAACGGTTTACAGTGTCAATGAATAGTCTTTCTTAATCTTACATCAATTATGACGAAGCATCGCCTTGAAAAGTTTCAAAAAAATATTGAAGTACTTATCATGATTATATCATTTAAAGCACTTCAATACATACCTGTAAATCATTAAAATTTATTATTTTTTACATTATTTTGCTTTTTTTTGCTTTATTTCTTCATACTTCTGTTTCCCTAAATTAAAGAGAAATTCTTCTGCTTCATTTTTGGGGATTAGAGATTCAACTTTTGCTGGTTTCTGATCTTCAAGGTGAACCATAGTAAAAAATGCAGTCAAAGCAACTTCAGGCTCTTTAGAACTGTGAACATCTAAAACCGACACCGTAACTAAGACCTGCATAGAAGCATTCCCCACATATGCCAGTTGACCCACGCAAGTCACTAGCTCTCCGATTTTTACAGCACGATGAAACTCTAACTCGTCTACTCTTGCAGTTACAACCATGCCTTTAGCATGTTTTGCAGCGGCAATACCAGCGATGTTATCCATTAACTTCATCAGTTCGCCACCATGTACATTACCAAATATATTACTATGATTTGGTTCCGTTACCATACAGGTCTCAGCTCTAGAAAACCCAACATTAGAAAAGTCAATGGCCTCATATAAATGATTCGTCATACTCAATTCCTTTCTGTGTTTGAAAGCTTGGAGAGAAGTTTTCTTACAGATTGCCATGATCTTAATCTATACCTTGCTTTTGAATTGCCAAGCCCCACTTTAATACTATAATGCGAATCACTTAAAACTTCAAACAAATCTTCATCGGTCACGTCATCACCTATGCTCATTATAAAATCGTAATCTGGATTTTTAAGAAAAACAGATGCACCATACCCCTTATTAACTCGTTTGTCTTTGACCTCTAAAACCTTATTACCTTCTTGAATGCCTATGGTCATTGAATGTGTCATCGCTGCAAGTGCTTCTCTCACCTCGTGGAGTTTAGTCATAACAAGATCCGGATCACAAAGTCTATAATGGAATGCCAAAGAATAATCTTTTTCTTCTATTATAGATCCTGGCATACGATCGGCATAAACCTCCATGACGTGGTAGATAGAGTTCTTCCAGTCATTATTTAGTGTCAGTGTCATCTCCCAGTCCTTGTTAATCTGCTTGATCCAAAGCCCATGCGTGGCTATCAAATGTAACTCTAAATCACCTAGCCATTTCTCAAGTGTTACATGATCTCTACCAGAGACGATAACAACCGTATTTCTTTTATCTTGTGTTAACTTCTCTAGAAGTAGCTTAAGTTCTTTGTCTGGCTTTGCCTTTTCAGGAATTGATTTAAACCCAACTAAAGTACCGTCATAATCTAGTAGTATCAAACGCTTTTTACTTTCTTGATAACTTTTTATAACAAGCTCAGCACTTTTATCAAGATCGACTTGCGTCAATAATTGAATTGGATCTGGCTCAATAGCAGAAAGCGTATTCATAAACTCATCCGCCCAAAACTTTACATTATAACGTTTTAGCCTTTTGTGCATGGTCTTATTAATCAATTCTCTTTCAGATGGCATCATTTCCATTGCATCTTTTATAGCGACAGCAATTTCATCAATATCGTTTGGATTCACGATGAAATATTCGCCTAGTTCACTGGCTGCACCCGCTGTTTCACTGATGACGACCATACCTTTCATATCTGTACGTGCCGCAATATATTCTTTAACGACCAAGTTCATACCATCTCTAATTGGTGTAACCAAAAGTAAATCAGCTTTGCGGTAAAATGCGATGAGCTCCTTTTGTGAAAATGACTGAAAGAAAAATATGATTGGTTGCCATTTAATCGTACCTAACTCGCCATTGGTTTCACTGACGAGTATTTGAATTTCCTTGAGGAGTTCTTTATAGCTGTCAACCGCTTCTCTGGATGGTGCAACGATCAAAGTTAACCGTACCTTTCCCATGTAATCAGGATTAAGCTCCAAAAATCTTCTAAAGGCTTTTATACGCTCTGGAATACCCTTCGTATAGTCCAAACGATCGATGGACAGAATCATCTTTTGATCTGACAATGAAACTTCAATTTCTGAGATTTTATTTTCATATTCCTCATCATCAAATACTTTAGTAAAAAAATCATAGTCAATGCCCATAGGAAACACATCTACTTTAATGTAGCGTTCATCATAAGTAATTTGGTTAAGATGATGCTCACATCCTAACAATCGCCTTGCACTCGAGAGAAAATGCCTTACATAATCAAACGTGTGAAATCCAATCAAATCTGCACCTAAAATACCTTTGAGAATATCCTCTCGCCACATAACGGTTCTAAAAATTTCATACGAAGGAAAAGGAATATGCAGAAAAAAACCAACTTTAACATTGGGATGATTTTCCTTTATTAAACCTGGTAACATCATCAACTGATAATCATGAACCCAAATAATGTCATTTTCATTAATATAGGGTTTAATGGTTTCATAGAACTTTATATTAACGGCTTTATAAGCTTCCCATTGAGTTAGATTGTGTTCCACAAAATTATTAAAATAATGAAAGAGTGGCCAAATCGTGCTATTGGAGAATCCAAAATAATAAAGGTCAATATCGTTTTGGCTTAACTCAATAGGAATGCATTTATAATCGTTAATTAGTGTTTGATTAATACTCTTACTTTCCTTTTGATCTACTTCTTCAGATGGCAATCCCGTCCATCCAGCCCACAAAGCTGCAGAGCTCTCGTGATAGCTCTTAAGACCCGTTGCCAGTCCACCTATACTCATATGATATGAAATATGCCCATCCTCTTTTTTTAAGGTGACAGGCAATCGATTTGATACGAAGATTGTCTTTTGCATAATTAACTCCTTACTTTACGGTTCTGTTTTATATAATGACATAACTATATATACCAAAAAGTAAGCATTTTAAACATTTTTACACTTTATGTCTCTTTTTAAGTTCCTCTAAAACAGATGAAACCGATACACCAGACTGAACGAGAAGTGTCAAAACATGATAGGTTAAATCAGCCACTTCACTGATTAATTCTTCTGTACCCTTTTCGATATTTTTGGCTGCTATAATGACTTCAGAAGCTTCCTCACCTATTTTTTTTAGTATTTTATCCATGCCACTATTAAATAGATAGGTTGTATAGGACCCTTCCTTTCTCTCGATGTAACGATCCATTATAACAGACTCTAGTTCATATAAAAAAGTTGGCGAACTGCAGGAATCATCAACCGATAAAACTTCAGATAAATTTTCTTGACTGAGATAGATGTCTTCATGTGTCTCAAAGCAAGAGATTGAACCCGTATGACAGGCTGGACCTTTAGGGGTCACATAAGCGATCAGTGCATCTCTATCGCAGTCAGTTGAAAGCCTTACTAAATTCTGTGTATTTCTAGAAGTTTCGCCCTTCACCCACAATTCTGCTCGTGATCTTGAATAAAAAGTCATTACATTCGTGTCTAAAGTTTGGCGTAGTGCCTCTGAATTCATATACGCAAGCATCAAAACCTGCTTAGACCTTTGATCAACTACAATACACGGTATCAAACCATCACTAGACCATTTTAAACTATCTATTATTACATCATCAGATAGACTCAATTGTCTTTCACTTATATCATTCCCAACTTGCAATTTTTGATTTTCTCGCATCTCTAGTGACTCTTGCTTCTCTTGCATCACTTACACCACCTCTCTTATAACGATGCCACTGCTACTTAGCCGCGACTTTAAACTTGGAATCGCTAACGTTTTATAGTGAAAGATACTTGCAGCAATCGCACCGTCAGCTGCATCAAGTACAAATAAATCTTCAAAATCCTTCATATTACCTGCCCCTCCTGAAGCGATTATAGGAACATTAACTACTTCTCTAATTTGTCTCATTAAAGCCAAATCATAACCCTTCTTAACACCATCTTGATCGATGGCATTGATCACCAGTTCACCCGCACCTAGTCCTTCACAGCGTTTTGCCCAATCGATAACGTTATACGTCGTTCTATTTTTACCGCCGTGTGTATAGACAAAGTAATCTTCTCCAAGCTTTCTTACATCCATAGAAGCAACCATACATTGATTACCAAATCTTTTGGCACCTTGATAGATGATTTCAGGATTAAGGATCGCTGCCGAATTGACTGAAACCTTATCAGCACCACTTAAAAGTGCATTGTAAATATCGTCTACAGTTCTTATACCACCACCGACGGTGAACGGAATTTTTATCGTTTCTGCTATGCGTTCTACAAGATTGATAAAAGTTGATCGCATCTCTACCGTTGCATTGATGTCATAAAAGACGAGCTCGTCTGCACCTTCATTTTGATAGTAAACTGCAAGTTCAATTGGATCTCCAATTGCTTTAACAGATTCAAATTTTATACCTTTCGCTACATTTCCATTGACGATATCTAAACACGGTATTATCCGTTTTGCTAATTCACTCATAGAATTCTCCCTTCTAATAAAGCTTTACCTACAATCACTGTTTTTACTGAAAGTTCATCGAGTTTTGCAATATCTTCTGAGCTACTAATGCCACCTGAAGCGATGAAATTTATCTGATTTTTATTGCCAAACGCAACGAGCTGTGACATCAATTCAAAATTTGGACCTTCCAACATGCCATCTTTCTGTATGTCGGTCACCATTACCTCCACGGGTAACAACGTACGATATTGTTCTAAAACACGCATTAGTTTTTCGTTTGAACTGGTCTGCCAACCACTATGACACACAAAGCCATTATTCGTATCTAATGCCAATATGATCTTTTGACCATAGTTGTTATACAAGTACTCATATAGTTCACTATTCTTAAAAAATAAAGTGCCTATAATCACCTTATCTACACCTAACTTAAAGTATTTTTGAATGGTTGCTTCATCTCGAATCCCACCGCCCACTTGAATTTTTAGCTGATCCTTATATCGACATGCAATTGCCTCTATGCTTTTGGTATTATCAGTTGAGCATTGCCCATTTACCGCTGCATCTAAATCAACGATGTGCAACCTTTTCACACCCATTTCTAGCCAATGATCTATAAAAGCCTGTGGTGTTGAATCATAGAGAGTTTCGTCAGAATAATTGCCTTGTTTTAATCGCACTACCTTGCCTCCCTTAAGATCGATCGCAGGTATGATCTCTATGTTTAATTGCTTCATTTCCCCTTCTCCTTGCTTCATATATTAGATTTTTCCTTCAACTGCCATTATCAGCCACCGTTGACCTTCGTTACCACTTTTTTCGGGATGTCCTTGAAATGCAATGATGTTGTCTTTCTTAACGATTGCAGGTATTTTAACACCATAGAAGGTACTTGCAACGATTTGATCTTCATCTTCTTCTATGACATAGTAGGAATGTACAAAGTACATGTATTGACTAGAATAAAGTGCATCACTCGGATTGGCTACTGTCAGTCGATTCCAACCCATATGCGGAATAACTTCTGTTTTTGGGAGTTCTATTACCTTTCCCTTTAATATGCCTAAGCCTTCATATTCGCCGTGCTCATAACTACTTTCGTATAAAAGCTGCATTCCTAGACAAATCCCAATCAGCCTTTTACCAGATTCTGAAAATCGCCTAATTGCGTCCACAAGTCCAAGCGCTCTTAGATTTTCCATTGCAAATCCAAAAGCACCCACACCAGGCAGAATTAAAACATCTACAGTCATAAGATTCTCCTCGTTATCGACGAGTACAACCTTATAATCGCTCAAGGCATTTTTAATACTTCTTATATTGCCTAACCCATAATTAACTATCCCTATAATCATATAACACCCTTTGTACTTTGAATATTGGTTTGAGTGACCAACGCACGTTTGATACACCTTCCAACTGATTTATAAACCCCTTCAAACATATGGTGACGATTGGTGCCTCTTAGGACGTCCACATGCAGACAAACTCGACTTTCCCTGACAAAGGCATTCCAAAATTCAAGATAGCTTTGTTCAATATTACTAAGGGTATTTGATTCAAAACCACCCATATACAGAAAGGGTCTGCCACTAATATCTAGCGCACTTCTTACTAAAGCTTCGTCCATAGGTAACAAACATTCAGAAAATCGCTCGAAGCTACCAATTTCCAAATATAATTTTCTAAAGGCTTGCCCTAAACATATCCCTATGTCCTCTATGGTATGATGTGCATCTACCCATAGATCTCCAGCGACTTTTAATTCAACGTTCAAACCTGCATAAAATAAAAATGCATTCAGAAAATGACTAAACAAGCCAATCGATTCAACAGCTGGTGCACCATTTGATAAAATCTCAATCTGATTGGTATTTAGATTTAAAGGTACATTTGCCACTTCATTTGTTGGTGTAGCTTGCTCATCGTTCACTTTTAACTCAATTTGACTTAAAGTGAGCTGAATATCAGTTTCCTTTGTTTTACGACTGATCTCAATTTTCATAGTTACAACTCTCCTTTAAAGTCCTGTAAAAAGCTTCATAGGCATCTAGATTGGTTATTGTGATTCGAACTGATCTTTTTAGTTTCTCAGGACCTTCATCAAAGAACCTCAATCGTATCGGTGACTTTTCTACGGTGCATTTAAACGTTTGATACGTTTCCCATTCTTCAAATGTAAATAAAACAAAATTAGCACTGCTTTCATAGACTTCCAAATCTTTTATCTCACTGAGTTGTTTAACTGCTAAATTTCGAACTTTCACCACTTGTTCAATATAGTTTTCAATTCTTTTCTCATAGTCCAGTGCATAATAGCCAACCGTCTCTGATAGACACGAGATGTTATAAGCCAGTTTGTTATCGTTCATCTTATCTATATTTTTTTTATTTGAAATTGCATAACCCAATCTAAGTCCGGCTAGGCCAAAAGCCTTTGATAAGGTTCTAATAACGACTAAGTTCTCGTACTTTGCCACGAGGCTAAGTGCACTTTCATTTGAAAACTCTATATAGGCTTCATCAATAACCACAATGCCCTCTACAGCTGATACAATACTCTCAATTTCTTCTAAACTAAAGATTTGTCCAGTTGGATTTTGAGGATTTGTAAAAAAAACAACGTCAGGCTTAACGCTTTTGACTTCAGATATAAACGCCGTGACATCAATAAGCAAATTATCAAACACAAGTTTCTCAATATTACCACCAACGATTCTCGTTAGCCGTTCATACTCTGAAAATGCGGGTTCTGCAGCAAACGATGTTTTCTTATCTGAAAAAAAACTCTCCATAACCAGTTTAATTAGCTCATCCGAACCATTTCCAATTATCATTTGATCCACAGTGAAAACGAGGCCTTCCTTACGAAATATACGATTGATTAACTTATGCTTAAACTTGATATTATACGGATCTGGATATCGATTCATTCCTTTTAATAGTTCTCCTATTTGCCAAAGTTCACTATTATCCCATAGTGACTCATCAGCCTCATTTGCATCTAATTTAATTTCTAATTCTTCTTTTAATAGCGTTTGCATGTGCATCTAGCCCCTCCATTTCAGCGAATTTTATAATCTGCATTGAAACCTTCTCTAATGCTTCTTTTGTATAATTTAAATAGTTGACTCTTTTCTGAAAATCATAGACGCCAAGCGAGGAGCTAAATCTTGAATTGCCATTTGTCGGTAAAGTGTGATTAGGTCCAGCCAAGTAATCACCGAGAGCTTCAGGTGTAGATGCGCCAATAAAGATCGTTCCTGCATTCATAAATCTCTCAAATACTTCATTTGCATCTTTAACAAGAAGTTCTAAATGCTCTGGTCCAATTGCATTGATTATGTCTACTGCTTGATCAAAAGATTCATATAGATAAACAAATAGACCATTTTCAAAGGATTGTGTCGCTATATTGGGAGTTGCCAACGATTCAATCTGACTTTTTAACGCTTCAATTACCCGATTTGCATTCGCTTCACTTTTTGTCAACAAAACAGCCATTGCAGATGTATCATGCTCCAGCTGTGACAGAAGATCTGCTGCAACAATTTCTGAGTCTACCGTTTCATCAGACATTACCAGTATTTCGCTTGGACCAGCCAGCATATCGATGCCAACTTCTCCAAAGACCATTTTTTTTGCAAGTGTCACGTATTGGTTGCCCGGTCCGAAGATCTTATCCACCCTTTCAATGCTTTGCGTACCATATGTCATCACACCAATTGCTTGTACACCACCTATCTGATAAACCTCTTCGACATCTAAAAGATAAGCTGCTGCTAATACTGCGTTTAAAGCTTCATCAGATGCTTGAGGTGGCGTAAATATGGCGATTTGCTCAACTCCTGCTATTTGAGCTGGAATGACATTCATGAGCAAGGTGGACGGATAAAGCGCTTCTCCTCCAGGAACATAAAGTCCTACACGTCTTATGGGTAGTACTCTTTGCCCCATAAATTTTGATTCATCCTTTATTTCATAGCTTTGAGAAACTTGCATTTCATGAAATTTTCTTATATTTTGAATCGCCATTTTCATAGCGGTGATAAATGCGTCTGATTGGCTCTCGTACGCTATTTTAAAACGATCCTTTGGAATTCTCGGACGCGCAATACTGAGTCCATCAAACTTTAAAGTATATGACTTAACGGCTTCATCACCATTCAATCGAACATTATTTAATATTTTTTTTACTATGCTTTCCTCTTGATCCAGTTGAGCTACTCTTCTACTGTTCAGTGCTGTCATTAAACTATTAAGTGCATCTGTTTGTATGATTTTCATCGATTTATTTCTCCTCACATAGTTTTATAAAGGATTGAATTTCTGTTGATTTTGTGCGAAAACTCACTTGATTTGAAATGATGAGCGGCTTAATTTTTAAATAACTTTCATAGACTTCAAGGCCATTTTCTCTTAATGTATCGCCGGTCTGAACGATATCCACGATATAATCTGAAAGTGAGATGAGTGGTGCAATTTCCACACTACCTGATAAAGGTAAAATAATTGGGTTGATTTTTTTATCACTTAAAAATCGCTTTGCTAATGACGGATATTTTGTTGCAACTTTAATCCCATCTGATAAAGGGGGGGCATCTATTGGTCCTGCTAAACAAAGCGTACAAAGTGCATAATTCAGCTCTCCAATTTCATAAACCGCTCTATCGTTTTCAATAACGGTGTCTTTACCGACGATACCAACATCTACTGCACCAAGCTCTACATATAGCGGAATATCTGCTGCCTTTAATAAGATGAGCGCCATTGTTGAGTCGTCATTGTAAAATCTAAGCTGTCTAGAATGATATACTTGGTTGATATCAAATGAACATTTCGACAGGATTGATTTCGATTCATCTAAGATTCGTCCCTTTGCGATAGCAATTTTCAGCATGAGATCACCTCCATTGGAATCGTAAAGCCACAGCCAGCAACCTCAAAATCTTCAAAATAGTAGCAGCCACCACTAACACTTAATAGATGATTTTCCTTGTCATAGATACGATAGCTTAATCCACTATAATAAAGCTTACTAGTGTCAGGTATTCCCTCAAACAGCAAATCGCCACCTATTCTTTGACTGATGATCTTTAACCATTGAGTCAGCTTATTAAAAATCCCAACATTCTCAGTCATACTTAAAACAAGATCAAGCTGAATAGGATGACTTGTTAACTTGACTAAAATCTCAATTACATTTATTGGAACTGCATTTTTCTCAAGACAGATTCTAATCTCTCTAGCATTTCGTCTCTTGATAAAATAAAGGAGTTTCTCTTTCTCCTCTGCTTCTAGCCTTACCTCGTCTAAGA
The DNA here is from genome assembly GCA_002441045.1 of Firmicutes bacterium UBA6226. The sequence goes on from DJWQ01000018.1 coordinate 18,965, forward strand.
CCTCCATGAACAAAGATTCGTTTGATACTTCAATTAGTAGATTGGTTCGTTCCTTTGCCTTAAGTAAAATAATTGCCAGCTCTAGAGATTCCAAGCCATATGCTAGCTCAGAATTTATTTGATCTACCTTCACAATGCCAAACTTAGCGTTTTCTATCCCAATTTGATAGACCTCGTTCAATTGATTTTTTTCAAAATCATAAAAATAATTGGGTTCAAAATAGTAGATATTTTGCTCAATTTTATTAGTCTGAGATAACACCATAGCCAGAGTTGAATCATATCTTAAATTCAATACTCTGCCATCTGGTGAAGTTACTTTAATTGCATTTTTTTGCTCTACTTCACTGAGGTAAGTTCTAGTTTGATTGAAATCACTCAACAGTGGTGTCTCAATTTTTTGATAACCCAGTTCAATCAATTTCTTTTCGATAATTTTCATACATTTTCACCCTTATTTTGAATTTTTTAACATTTAAAGATAATAAATATCGTGTCTTAACTACTTGATTCTTGCTTGTTTGCAATTGTGAATAATAAATAAAAAAACCGTGCGTTGACCGAAGTCTACGCACGGTTAATATCTAAGTACGCAGACACAAGCACGAACAGAGCTTGCATCCACGGTGGACACAAACTCTAGCTGTGATGATGATGGTACCTAGTTGTAATTGATAATATCGAAAGTTTCATAATTAACTCCTACTTGGAAAAGATATTATATGAATAATACTCCAATAGAATTGATCTGTCAAATGCTTTTTGATAATTTTTCATCGATTTGTATAAATATTTATTTCGATGTAAGATTTATGAAAACTAGCTCTGGTTGATTATAGAGCCTAGGAATCCTTGTGGATTCTCTCGCTAATCCACGACTAACGATCAAAGTTCGCTCACCTAAATCGTATCGTCCACCTGCGTATTTTGGAAAAAAACCCTCGTCCGGTGCGAGTAAACCGTTAATCAAATAAGGTAATCGCCACTGCCCACCATGAGCGTGCCCCGATACTGCGATGTCATAGTTACCATCTAAATAGGCCAACGCTTGTAAAGGTCTATGAATTAACAAAATATTAAATAAATCCGGTGTTGTATTTTTATCTTTTCCGATCTGATGTGACTGATTTTCATATTCAGAAGAGATTTGTTTTATAGATGGATCGTCAATCCCCGTTACAGTAACCCTATTGCCATTGACTTCGATTTCCCTTTTATCTCCATCTAGGACAGCAATACCATATGCTTTAACAAGTCTTTTAATGGCTGCTTGTTCGCCACTCCATATCTCATGATTGCCCGTTACATAATAGCTTGGATATCTATTTTGTATACCTTTTAATAAAGCGATCGCCCCATCGTGTGACATCCGATCATCGAAAATATCACCACCTAAAAGCACTATATCAGGCGACTCACTCTCTAAAGCACCTAGAAGCTCAATTTGATTCTCACCATATAAACAAGAATGTAAATCGGTAATCACTGCGATCTTTATTTCATTTTTTATTTTATTTGATGCAATATTATAGGTTACTATTTTTAGGGATTGATCCAATCCTAATAGGACAAATAACGTCACAATACAAAAACAAATTGCTCCTATGACCATTTTTTTACTTCTCTCAATCTTATTCATATTAGAGTGTTCCATCTTCACTTATACTGTTTGGATTTCTATAACCAGGATTTTTAATCGTCTGTACCAGTTGCTTAATCTCTTCTTGAGTCAATTCATCAGGTGCCTTATTAAAATAATAATGTGAGGCTTCGTTGATACCATAACAGCCATTTCCCATGTAGGTGACGTTACAATATAGTTCTAGGATGTCTTCCTTAGAAAAATTTTGCTCTAGCTTGAAAGCAACCAGAAGTTCTGCAACCTTTCGATCTAACCTTTTTTCAAAGGTAAAATACATGTTTTTAGCAAGTTGTTGTGTGATGGTACTTCCACCTTGAACATAGCTTTTCGCTTTAATATTTTCTATAATAGCTCTAAAAGTTGACTGAAAATCAATCCCCATATGCGTATAAAAGCGTTGATCCTCAGAATCAATCAGTGCATCTGTATAGCCTATAGGAATTTCAGATAGCGTTAAATAGTTTTCATCTGACTTTATTTCCATCACTTTGGTTTCAATTGGTACAGTTGAAATTGCATTTTTATACATATTATAGCCTCGAACGATCGTTGGTAACGATACAATTATCGTCATTACAAATACCAAAATTACAAAAATTCCAATGTTTCTCAATGCTTTTTTATGCAAATTCCTATTTATTTTCATCGTTTCCACCTCGTACTTTCATACTAATTGAAAGCGGATTGATCAGCCATAACCTTGTCTTACGACAAACGAACATTTTTGTAAGGTTGATAAAAAAAATGCTCAATGAGTTTCCTCTTTGAGCAATCCATTTTTTTATTATATTATATGCCTAATTTTTAAACGTTCATTTTATAATGTCATAAAGCTAGTCACCAAATTTGCGCCACAGCCACAGCCTGCATCACTGCTACAGCCACAAGTACCACCTGATTTATGGCCATCTGTAATAATTGATTCCTGTTCAATGCCAACCATTTCTAGATGAACGATTGTATCATTAACAAAAGCATCACTACCCACTACATAAAATAAGGGCTCTTGAATAAATCGCATAAAGACTTCTTGAAGCTCAAAATCAAGGTGATCATAAAATTCACCTCTATGTTTCAGATACTTGGATTTAAACGTACTCAGTTCTTCCTCAATTTTGATAAATTCATCTTTGTATATGGCAGAATTAGCGTCTACATTGATTTGAATCAGTTCAGGAATCATTGTCTGATCCTTTTCAAAAGCCTTTACTAATGCTCTTGTGGCTGCTATACCAACACCATTGGACAGTAGGAAAATTGGTCTATTTTCTCTCTTCAGTCCAAATTGTCCTTCTGGTTTTGATATTTCAAGCCATTGACCTAATTTTAATTCAGATAACGCAGCCTTATAAGCACTTTTATCTTTACGCACTCTTGTGGTAAATCTAATTTTCTTTTCTGAAGGTAAAGTAGCATGTGAAAATTTCTTTCCTTGCTCCATACCAGAAACCATTAAAAATACCTTAGAGCTATCGCCCTCTTTCCAGCTTATTTCCTCTTCGCTACTAAAATCAAAAGAGTAAGTTTCATCAGAATCTTGATTAACGTTTTCAAGTCTTAACCAAAGTCTTGGCTTACTTGCACATGCACAACTCATATTAGTCCTCTCTATAAAAATCATTTAATGATATTTGTTCTCATTTAGAGATTATAACATTTCAGTCGATTGTCGTCAAACCTCTTTTATTGCTTTAAGAATCAATCTCTTTGAACAGCTCGTATGCTCTCTTTTGCGCTTCCTTTAGGACCGCTTCACCAGCTGATGTCGTCGTATAATATTTTCTAATTTTACCCTCTACCACTTTATCGGAAACCGCTAAGAGTCCCCCTTTTTCCATGTCATGAAGAATGGGATAAAGCGAACCAGGACTGATATCATAACCATGCTCAGCGAGTTCTTCCAGCATCCAGCTACCATAAATAGCCTCTTTTTTTGCATGATGAAGAATGTGGATCTGTATAAAACCTAAAAAAAGCTTTCTCATAATTTTTTCTTGCATAAAGCATCTCCTTTAGGGTATATTATTGATATCGTATATCGTTATCGCGTTTCGATATCGAATATTTATATCGTTTATATTTCTAATTGTATATGGATTTGTAGATAATTACAAAATAATATTTGAATATTTTCGTAAAGGAGATTTTATGAGCACAACAATAAAACGAAGTACATTCTTAAAAGATGTTTTTATTTGTTCTTTAGGTGCCTATGGTGGACCAGAAGCGCATTATGGTGTTTTCACAGACCAACTCGTCATTAAAAAGAAATACTTAAGTGAAGAAGAACTTGTAGAATTGATTGCACTCTGTAGCATACTTCCCGGTCCAACCAGTACTCAAACCATCGTATCTATTGGATACAAAACAGGCGGACCACTTCTAGCCCTATTAACGATGTTGGTTTGGGCTTTACCAGTTTTAACGATGATGACATTGTTATCCTTTTTATATCAATTCTTAAGTGATAAAAACATTTCTGGTGATCTATTAAGATTCATAGGCCCTATGGCAGTTGGTTTTATTATTTTAGCAGCCTATCGAATCGGTAAAAAAGTTGTTACCGATAAACTAACTGTAGTTCTCTTTTTATCAAGTGCTATTATCACCTATTTTATAAGATCGCCATGGATTTTTCCGACAGTTTTAGTACTTGGAGGCATCGTTTCTGTTATCGCTTCTGGTGAAGACAACTTGTTTGAGCGCGTTAAGCTGATGCCTAAATGGGGCTATTTTATTGCATTTGCAAGCATCGCACTTATCAGCATCGGATTGACACTAACGGTCGATCACGTTCTTGTTCATTTATTTGAAAGTTTCTATCGATATGGGTATTTGGTGTTCGGTGGTGGCCAAGTTGTAGTTCCAGTGATGCACAGTGAACTTGTCGATGGCTATCGCTACATGACCAACGCTGAATTTTTAACAGGCTATGGTCTTGTACAAGGCTTACCAGGTCCGATGTTTAGCTTTAGTGCCTATGCAGGTGGCATGGCAGCAAGAGGTCATGGCTGGCTCATACAAGTACTAGGTGCAGTCATCAGCGGCGTTGGCATCTTTTTACCGGGACTACTATTAATCTACTTCATCTATCCCATCTGGGAAAAACTCAAAAGCATCAAAGGTATTAAGATTTCACTAAAGGGAATTAACGCTGTTGCTGGTGGACTGATTGCGGTTGCCTCTATTATCCTTATGCAAAAGAGTGGATTTACGCCGATTAACCTCATCGTAACCCTTCTCACTGTCGGATTACTTGCAACTAAAAAAATACCTGCGCCGTTGTTGGTGCTAGCTTCTATCCTACTCGGTGTCTTCTTAGGCTAAAATATGTTATGATATTATAGAAATCAATATAAATATTGATATCGAAATAGAAATAGATATCATAGTAAAATTCAATTTATCATTAAAGGAGGCTCTAATGGAAAAGTTATTAAAGAAAGCAAAGCGTGAACTGGCTCAAGCAGGTGCATTAAACATCGTCGTGGGTTCTGTATTATTATCTGTCGCTATTCCTTTAAGTATCTTAAGCATCGTCAGTGGTGCAAAGCTATTAAGTCTTAGAAACAAATTATAATCATGAAAAAAAGAGGCATTATTTATATACTAACTTCTGCATTTTTCTTCTCACTTATGGCTCTTGCCGTAAAAAGCGTTCCCAATCTGCCTCTTGCTGAGAAGGTATTTTTTAGAAACTTTATTGGACTGATCGCTATTACGATAACGATGCTAAGACAGAAAGTTTCCTTTAAGATTAATTCACCAAGATTGATGTTTTTAAGAGCATTTTTCGGACTCGCTGGCGTTGGTCTTTATTATGCTGCACTCTCACTTCTACCGTTAGCAGATGCTGTTATATTAAACAAAATATCGCCCATCTTTGTGGTCATTTTTGCTCTGATTTTTTTAAGAGAGCCCTATTTAAAGGGCCAGGCATGGGTCATATTGCTCGGACTTTTAGGCGCACTTTTGGTCATCAGACCGTCTTTTGATGTCAAGATACTTCCTGCATTAATCGCTCTAGCGTCTGCAGTTAGCGCTGGCGCAGCCTATACAGTTGTAAGGCGCTTAACCCAACACGATAAGCCTACAGTGATTGTATTTTACTTTTGTCTGTTTTCAAGCATTGTACTTGTACCATTTTTACTAATTGGTGGATTCGTTTTGCCTACTTTTGCAGAAGGACTAGGCTTGCTTGCAATAGGTCTATTTGCATTAATTGCACAGCTGTTTATGACAAACGCCTATAAATATGCGCCTGCTTCAGAGCTTTCGATCTATAATTACATTGAAATCGTATTTTCTCTACTTTGGGGCTTATTATTATGGCGAGAATCTCCCGACGTAATAGCAATTTTAGGTGCTGCACTTATCATACTAGCGGGTTATCTCAACTACAGAATCCAAAATTCTAAAAAAGTGAATTCATAACTAAATAATCCTGCTGATCAGCAGGATTTATTTTTTTGATTTAATTTAATTAGTTTTAAAAACATTTGAATTAGTTTGATTTATTTTAGTCCCTGTCGGGAGGTAAAATATTTGACTCTGGAAACTTATCTGCACTTCGCGCCAACGTGTTTGCAACCTCCATTAGCATCGGAGCATACTCGTCAAATTTTTCATCCTTCATGCTTAAAGTAGAACCAGATATGCTGACAGCACCTATGACTCGATCGCCATTGACGATTGGAACCGCGATACATCTTACACCGTACGCTTCTTCACCATTATCGATTGCAAAGCCTCTATTTCTTATAGCTTCAAGTTCATTAACCAAATCATCATAATTAGTGATGGTCGTTGATGTATATTTAGGGAGCCCATAATAATCGACAATTGTTTTAACCTCTTCAGAGGACAGTTTTGAAAGCATCGCTTTACCAACCCCTGTACAATGCATGTTTAAGGTTTTACCAGTAACAGAATAAGCAACGCTTTTGCTTGCTGGATAGCTCGCTTCAAGATAGAGCACTTTCCCGTCTTTGGGCACACAGAAATAAACAATTTCACCTGTACGTTGTTGTAAATCATCTAAAAATGGCATTGCCGTTTCGATGATATTAAATGCTTTGCGTGCACTATAGCTCATTTCTAAAATCTCAAGACCAAGATGGTAGAGCTGAGTGTGCTCATCCTTTTCAAGCAATTTGGTAAACTCAAGTGTTTTTAGAAGATTTGACAGCGTACTTTTAGGCATTTTCGTCTCTTGAACCAATTGATTATACGACCAGTTGGGATTTTTACCTGTAAATAATTTCAAGATACCTGTCGCTTTAATTATTGTATTAATTTTCCAAACTTCTACAGTATCTTTCTTACTCATTTCATACACTGCCTTTCATAAAATTTTATACTGCTTTTCTTCTCTTTGATAATTGTCTTTTAACAGACGGATAAACGAGTGAAATCGTAATGAAAATAAAGATGACTAAAGTAATCGGTCTTGTAAAGAAAATCGCATAGCTACCACGAGACATCACCAGTGCTCGTCTCATATTGGATTCCAGTAGATTTCCTAAAAGTAACCCTAGAATAAATGGACCAGGCACAAATCCACCTCTTTTAAATAAGAAGCCCAATATTCCTGCTACTAACATAATCATTACATCAAATACACTATTGTTAAGTGAAAATGCCCCCACGATACAGAAAAGTGTAACGGCAACCCAAACAGTTTCTTTCTTAACATTGAGGACTTTAGCTGAAGCCTTTGCAGTTGCAAGCCCTAGAAATAGTATAACAACATTTGCCAAAAGCATCAATAAAATAATTGTTGCGACAAAACTGCTATTTTCTGTAAACATTTTAGGGCCAGGCTGCATCCCGTACATCATTAGAGAACCAATTAATATCGCACTAACCGCATCTCCAGGAATACCGAGAGTCAACATCGTTGTAAGCGCACCGCCCAATACGGCATTATTCGCGGTTGAAGCGACAGCAAGTCCTTCTACAGAACCTTCACCATACTCTTCCGGATGTTTTGACATCTTTTTAGATTGACCCCAAACGATAATAGATGCTATATCGCCACCTGCAGCTGGTATTGCCCCGATAAAGCTGCCTACTGCACCTGCGATCACACTTGGACGAATTAAGCTGATAAATTGATTCTTAGTTGGTAAGACACGCCCAAGTTTAAGATTTTGTTTCTTCTGTGCTTCTTCAATCGCTTCAACTTCTCTATCTCGTTCATAGATTTGGTTGAGTACCTCGCCGATACCAAACATACCAATCATGACAGGTAAGAAAGTTACACCTGCGATAAGATCTGTACTCCCAAATGTAAATCGTTTAACTGCCAAGATAGGATCAAGCCCTATAGTAGAAACTAAAACGCCAGCTAAGCCAACGATCAAGCCTTTAATGACCGATTTTTCTGAAACTGCGATCATCATTGACATCCCTAAAAGAGCTACTGCGAAGTATTCAGTTGGACCAAATTTGATAGCAAATCTTGCTATTGGGAATGAGAAAAACATAAGCATCAAAGTACTAAAAACACCACCGAAAACAGAATATATAACGTTGATCCCTAGCGCAAGACCACCCTGCCCTTTAGTATAGAGCTTATAGCCATCTAACGATTGCATAATCGATGCTGGCGTCCCTGGTGTATTAACTAAAATAGCAGAGATTCCCCCTGCAAAAATTGCTGAATTCCATACCCCTATTAGCATTGCAAAGCCTTCATTTGGCGCAAGCCAAAATGTCAGTGGTGTCAAGATTGCGATCGCCATAGTCGCTGAAAGTCCCGGTAACGCTCCAACAACCGTTCCTATAATTGCACCTGCTAACAGGTAAAACATAACATTTAAATGTAACACTTGGTCAAAAGCTGCTGCCCATTCCATAATGATCCTCCTTACATGACAAACTGAATTTTAAGGCCAGCGGTAAATATCGCGTAAATCAAAAGGACAAAAACAGCAGAAAAACCGATTGTGAAAATCCAGCTTCTTTTAAAGTACCAATTGATGCTAAATGCAGCGATAAATGTCGCTATATAATAACCGACCAGTTTCCACAGAAGAATATAGACCAATATGATAAACGTCATCACGATAGCATTACGTACATTTTCACGATTTGCGACGGTTTTTTCTTGGGGCTCTGTCAGTTTCTTAAATTGTATAAATGCTGTGATGAATAAGATTATTCCTAAAATTACGATGCCAAGGCCCATAAAGAAAGGAAAAAAACCAGCACCTGGAACACCATCTGATGTCGTTGAAGATAAACCTAAATCTAACGAAGGTTTTATAAACAACCCACCTAAAATGATAAATATGATACTGGAAATCATGTTCTTTTTATACATATTTGGCTCCTTTGTTCTAAGATTTCAACTTAAATATGGTCTTATATTAAAAACTACATTTATACAGTTGAAAGGATGATTCCACGAATCACCCTTCCACACTGAATGATTAAACCATATTGACTTAAATACTATTGTACAATACCTAAACTTGGAATTAACTCAGAAAATTTGTCTAATTGTACTTTAGCGTAGCTATTCATATCAGAACCGTTCATATAAGCGTGCTCAAATCCTCTCTCAGCTAAAAGGTTCTTGATGTTATCACTATTTAAAGCTGTTTCAGAAGCTTCTTCTAATTTTTTAACGACGTCTTCTGGTGTATCTTTAGGTACTGCAAATGCGCCCCAGCCTTGTGCTACTATGTCGATGCCAAGTTCTTTAGCCGTTGGAATATCAGGTAAAATTGATGATCTTTCTTCACCTAATACCGCTAACACTTTAAAGTCACCGCTTTCAACACCTGATTGAACTTCTGATGGGCTTACTGTAACCGCTTGGATATTATCACCCATTAAAGCAGCAATTGCAGGGGCTGCACCTTCAAATGGAACATGTGTAAATTTTGCACCTGAATTATCTTCTAATAATGCTGCAGAAATATGCCAGATCGAACCCGTTCCTGAGTTACCTACTTGCACTTCACCTGGATGCTCTTTTGCATAAGTTAAGAACTCTTCTAAAGTATTCCAAGGTGCATCACTTCTTACAGTAACTGCAGCTGGAATCGTCATTGCTCGACCGATGAAAGTAAAATCATCACTTGTAATATCTGTTAAACCCAATGATTTAATCATTGTTGATTCTACAGGCATGTAAGCTATTGTATAGCCATCTGCCTTGCTATTTTTAACGGCTTCAAGACCAACTGCTCCTGATGCACCTGTTTTATTCGTAACGACAATTGAAGTACCGATTGCTTTCTCAAGCTCTTGTGCATAAAGTCTAGCAACTGTATCAGATGCACCACCTGGAGAATAAGGAACGACGATTGTAATAATTTTATTAGGAAACTCGTCTTTACCTGTTGAACAACCTGCAAATAAACCCATAATCAAAATTAATCCTAGAACCAAACTTAAAACTCTCTTTGACATGTTAACCTCCACCTATTTTATTTGTTTAAATACTTCTAAGTGCTTTTGCACCACTTTTGTGTAATGCGTTTTTTCATTTTCATTAATGGTCTTCAGTGGTTTCCTCATAAATCCCCCCTTTAAACCTCTCACATCCAACGCATGCTTGAAAATGCTCATGTCTGACCCTGCTTTCAAATCGACGACAACATCGTGTGCAATGTTGTGCCAACGCTTAGCTGTTTCAAAATCCCCTCTTGTAAATGCTTTATATACATTGACAAATGGTTCTGGCATAGGACAAGAAACACCTGATACAGTCCCATCACAACCAATCGCCAAAGAAGACAAAAATAATCGATCCAGACCAACAACGACTGAAAAATCACCGTTATTGACCTTTAAATACTCACAAATCCTATGCATATCTTGATAGCTGTATTTGATACCGATAATGTTTTTCGAACGCTTTGCACATTCTTCTGCAACATATGCACTAATGTCATTACTTGCGCATTGTGGGATGCCATACAAATAAACTGGAAAATGATTGGGCACATTTGATGCTACCTCTAGAAAATAATCTATCATTGCTTCATCATTCACGTGGAAATAGCTTGGCGTAACAACACCGATACCATCTGCTCCAATTTCAAAGGCATGTTTTGCAAGCTCTACGGTATCCTTTGTTGTCATTGCACCGACTTGAATGTAAACCGTAACACGACCCGCTGCTGCATTCACAACGGTTTCAGCTATAAGCTTTCTTTCTTCTACTGATAACAAGTGCATTTCTCCAGTTGTCCCACATGGATAAAGACAATTGACACCACTCTCTACTAAAAACTCTGTCAACGCTTGCATACCACTGACGTCTACTTGATCATTTTCATCAAAGCACGTTGTCATAGCAGTAATTACACCCTTTAACTTTTTCATCGCTTTCACCTCATCAAATGAATTGCAAACCCACCAAAGGATTCTTTTAAATAGGCAACCTTTATTTTACCATGAGAATCATATGCGACCGTATCCTCTATAAAAGTCACGCCTCTTTTAGAGAGGTAATGATAAGCTCTATCAACATCATCAGATGCTATGCCAATATGACCCTTATCACCATGGTAATTAAACTTCATGACCTCAACATCACTACCAACCATGACAGATTTGCTACCATTCCTTATCGTTTTACCGAATAATGATGCCATCTGACCCGCTAGTGAAAAAGCATCATTTTCTGAATCCATGTTAATGCCCACATGCTTGGTTCTAAAATTGAATTGCTTTAAAATGGTTTGACCTACTGACTCAGATACCTTGATGAAATCTTTGTTTTCCAGTGCTGACTTATCGAGCATAAATCCGCCACCGACAGCAGTGACACAAGGTAAGTTCAAATAAGATTTGAAATTATCCTGTGTGATTCCTCCTGTGGGAATAAATTTCATCGTCCTAAACGCCCCAGAATATAGTTCAAGTGCATTTACACCGCCTAGTGACTCAGCAGGAAAAAATTTAACGCAATCTAAACCGAGCTTTTCAGCTAAGGCTATTTCTTTAGCGCTGGATACTGCAGGCACTACAGGTAGGTTCTTTTTAATACAATAGTCAACAACAGCTTCATCCCAATATGGTAATACGAAGAATGAAGCACCTGCTTCAAGTGTACGCTCAACATCTTCAATGGATTTAATTGTACCTGCGCCGACTATAAAACTGGGATAACTTTCTTTGATCGCCTTTATGGCATCTATTGATGCATTCGACCTCAGCATGACTTCAATTACGTTGATGCCATGCAGATCAAGAGCCTTTACGGTCTTGACTGCTGACTCAACATCTTTGAAAGAGACTGTGGGGAGAATGCCAGTCTTACTAATTTCTAAAAGTGGATGCATCATCTTTGAACCCTTCCTGAACCATCACCGTTCATTAAGTTGGTGATTTCATCAACAGTAACGAGATTAAAATCAAGTTCAATGCTATGCTTCAAGCAAGATGCTGCAACTGCGAACTCTACTGATTTTTGAGGATCATACTGATTAAGTATGGCATAGATCAGACCCGATGCAAAAGAATCTCCGCCTCCAACACGATCGACAATTCTAATATCATACTCTTTTGAATGGAAGGTTTCACTATTGTGATAAAGAAGTCCAGACCATTTGTTATCAGAGGCAGAAATACTTTTTCTTAAAGTTGTAGCAACGTATTTGAAACCGTAAGTGTCTCTGAGTTGTTTCGCAACCTTTGAGTACGAATCAAAATCCAACTCACCTTGAGTAACATCAGATTCACCCGCTTTTATACCAAGCACTTTTTCGGTATCTTCCTCATTACCGATAAGAACATCAACATTCTTTACTAGCTCTTTCATCACCGATTGTGCTTGCTCAGGCGTCCATAAATTTTTTCTGTAGTTAAGGTCACAGAAAACAAGTGCGCCTTTTCTCTTTGCGACCTTACACGCATCCTCTATAATTACAGGAAGATTTTTACCAAGGGCTGCCGTTATACCAGTAAAGATAAATGCGTCAGCACCTTCTAATATCGCTTCCCAATCAAAATCTTTACGATTCGCTTCTGAAATTGCTGTGTTTTTACGATCGTAAATGACCTTAGATGCTCTTTGTGACGCTCCCTTTTCAATATAGTAAACGCCGATTCTCTCACCACCAAAAGTGATATGATCCACGCCAGCACCAAACTTTTTCATCGTTGCAATTGCTGCCTTAGAAATATCATTATCAGGTAATTTGGTTACGACTTCTGTCTGCATACCAAATTGTGCGAGTGCTACTGCGACATTTGCCTCAGCACCTGTATAATTTACCATCATTTTATCGGCTTGTAAAAATCTTAAATAACCTTCTGTTCCAAGCCTTAACATAATTTCACCAAAACATACTACTTTTTTCATCATGCCTCCAACTATGCTTCCTTTAAAGCTTTGACAAATGATTTTGCTCTTTCTGTAAATTCTTTAAAGTTCTTTTCTTTTATAAGTTTTCCATCTGTTAAACGACCGCTAATACCGAAGCCTAAATAACCAGCGTTAAAATATTCGCCAATATTTTCTTCATTGATCCCACCTGCTGCCAATAAAGGAATATGACTGATTGGACCTTTAATATCTTTTACATATTTTAATCCGAGATAGCCTGCTGGAAAGACCTTGACGATATCTGCACCATACTGGTGAGCACTAACGATCTCAGTAGGCGTCATAGCACCAGGAATTGAAGTTAAGCCTAACTCTTTTGTATAACGAATAATTTCTGGATCTACATTTGGAGAAATTATATAAGTTGCACCTGCTTCAGCAGCCGCTTTAACTTGATCTAATGTAAGAACCGTACCTGCTCCAAACTGCATTTTATCTCCTAAGTTTGCCACCAACATCGCGATCGCTTCAGACGTTTTACGGATACAATCTGCGTCACTTTGGTCAAAAGTGACTTCGATTAACTTAATACCACCTTCAAATAGTGCATTTGCAAGGTTTAGAAGATCTTCGCCATATAATTTACGACAAATGGTAACTATACCATTTTCTAATATAAATTCTGACGTTTTTTCAGACATTATAATCTCCTTTCATATTTCAATGTATATTGTTCATCATATATGAACATTGTTTAACATAAATTTATCAGACTATTTACGTATTGTCAACAATTTTTGATGCTTTAAATTGCAATTAAATTATGTTTAATTTCTTGAACATAGCTACAATCGTTACTAATTGAGTAACCAAAGTCTATCAAAACAAAAAACCTCAAGTTTTTAACTTGAGGTTTTTAACACACTATTTTTAGTTGATTCAATAATTACTTAGTTTAATTATTAGTTAGCTTTATTATTAGATAGTTTGAGTCTTACTCTGTCTGTATGACATTCTCTAACTTTCGTTTTGTACTAACATGATACACAAGTGTTGCAATTACGATCAGAACACCTGCTATTCCTAGCATAAGTCCCATTCCTGATCCGACACGATCTCCAAAAATTCTTGTAATCCATCCAAGATTCCCAGTTTGTAGAGCAGGCTCTAAAAATCGATCAACTATGGGACCGACCACTAAAAATGATATCGGCGCTAAACCATATGCAACTTGATAGGCAATAGAAAAAACGCGACCTTGTAGCGGGCCAGGTACTGTATCCTGTAAAACCGTTCTAAAAATTGCATTTAGAACAGGTAAAGGAACCATACATAGAATTAGAAATAAGCCAAGACCTATGGCGTGTCTGGCGATTCCAAAAGCAAGCATCGAAATTCCTGTTAACCCCATCATCAGTGCTATCAATCTATTTTTGTTCTTTGGTAAACCGAAAATGGTCACCAATAACCCACCTAAAAAAGCTGCACCACTCATTATTGCCATCATCACCGAAAGAATCATTTCATCCCCTGTTATAGAAAGTATATAAGGAATTACTAATTCAAGTGGACCATTCAATAAAAAATTTACAACAGCAACATATGCGATTAAACCTAATAGTGCTTTCGTTTTTAAAAGATAGCGCACTCCTACTCTCATCCCTTCATTGATGGTATCCTCTATCGCTAAAGGAATATCAGGAAAC
>DJWQ01000103.1:0-319 GCA_002441045.1 Firmicutes bacterium UBA6226
TAACCAGAGCAATCTGCAAAGAGTTGGGATTGCCACTCGGTGACAGCGTAGTTAAAACCTTTAGCGATGGCGAAATCTCAGTAAACATCAACGAGACAGTAAGGGGAATCGATGTTTACGTGGTACAATCCTTTTCATTGCCAAAAGTAAACGATTATTTAATGGAGCTGCTAATTATGATCGATGCACTAAAACGTGCTTCGGCAGGAAGAATTACAGCAGTAATCCCTTATTACGGTTATGCGAGACAAGACCGTAAAGCTAAGGCGAGAGATCCGATTACGGCAAAATTGGTTGCAAATATTATCGTATCAGCTGG
>DJWQ01000103.1:439-7432 GCA_002441045.1 Firmicutes bacterium UBA6226
AAGAGAAGACCTGAGCCAAATGTATCTGAAATTATGAACATTATCGGCGATGTAAAAGGTAAAAACGTAATTCTAATCGACGATATGATTGATACAGCGGGAACGATTGTCAATGCTGCGAAAGCGCTTAAAGAAATGGGTGCTAAGGATGTTTATGCATGTTGTACACACGGTGTTTTCTCAGGTCCAGCGGTTTCAAGAATTAGAGATTCTGCAATTTCAGAACTTGTTGTTCTAGATACGATCAACGTTTTACCAGAAATGAGAGAACTTGAAAATGTAACGATGCTTTCAGTTGCGCCAGCATTTTCAGAAGCCATCAGAAGAATCTTCAACAACGATTCAGTCAGTACGATGTTTGAAGACTAAATTGAATCAACCTTTGAAACGAGAAACGCTTGGCAGATTGTTGTCGAGCGTTTTTTTTGATATAATCGTAAGGGCCATTAAATAAAGAGGTGACAAAAGTGACGATAATTGTTGGCCTGGGAAATCCAGGAAAAAAATATGAACTAACTCGACACAATGTTGGGTTTGAAGCGATCGATCTGCTAGCTTCAAAGCATAATATCGCTGTCAATAAAGTTAAATATAAAGCATTGATTGGTGAAGGACAAATCGCAGGAGAAAAAGTGATTTTGGTGAAGCCACAAACCTATATGAATCTAAGCGGTGAAACTGTAAAAGCCATTTGTCAGTTTTATCAGCTACCTATAGAAAAGCTAATCGTCATTTATGACGATATCGATACTGATTTCGGTAAGCTGAGAATTAGAATGAAAGGGAGTGCGGGTACCCATAACGGTATGCGCCATATTATCTATTTGATGCAGAAGGATGAATTCCCAAGAATACGTATCGGGATTGGCAAGTCAGATAAAATGGATTTAAAAGACTATGTGCTTCAAAGATTTAATAAAAGTGAAATGGCGACGTTAGGCGAGGTACTAGATCGAACGGTACTCGCTGCGGAGAGCATTATCAGTGAAGGTGTAGAAAAGGCGATGAACCGTTATAACGGTTAGGAGATGACGATGAATACTTTTTTAAGCAACCTTTTTGAACATTCGGTTGAGATAAAAACATTAATCAAAAGTATAGATGAAGGTATCAGTCCGATACTGGTTCACGGAAGCGAACCACAAGTTGTAAAATGGGTCGCTGCCAAAGTCAATCAATCGTTAGAAAGACCTGTTATCGTATTTTTTGAAGATGAGCATAAGGCGAGAACTGCCGCGGAGGCTTACGAAGAGGCAGTTTATTTACCGAGCCGTGAACTGGTGTGGTTTGATACATTTGCCCATTCCAATCAAGTGGCCATCGATCGTGTTGAAGCTTTAGCAACAGCACTGAGCACAAAAGCGCCAGTGATATTTGCTTCTGTGAACAGTTTGGTCTATCGATATCCAACAAAAATGTCAGAACGACTTTTAATTGATCTATCCACTGAGATACCGATGGGAGAATTGCAAAAGAAGCTCTACATGTATGGCTACGAACGGGTAGAAATCGTTGAATCCAAAGGTCAATACAGCTTAAGAGGCGGTATTTTTGATGTCTTTTCACCTCTGTATGAGCGACCTTTCAGAATTGAGTTTTTTGGAGATGAAGTCGATTCTATTAGAGATTTCGACATAGAGACTCAGAAATCTGTGGATAAGTTTGAAACGGTTTGGCTTTATCCAGCGCGAGAAATGGTACTTTCCGATGAGCGGATAGAAACTGCGATAGAAGCACTAAAAACGATTAAGAGTAAATATAAGAAAGAAAAAAGAGAACGCATCGAAGAGATGATAGAGCATCTGACAGAGCGTGTTTTTGTCGATGGCATCGAACGTTATTTTCCTTTCTTCTTTGAACATAGTATGTCACTCCTCGACTGGTTTGAAGAACCAGTGGTATTTTTAATAGGTAATAACCAATGCGTCAGTCGAATGAATCAGTTTTTACAAGATTATAGAAAACAGTTTTCAGATTACCTAGAGCGTGGTGAGGTTATTTCTGAGCAGTATAAGCGCGTTTTTGAGTTTGAGGAGATTAAGGCTGAGCTTGCTTTGAGACAGCTTGTCAGCACAGAGCTTTTAATCAAACACACCGATGGCTTTGAACCCAGCCAAATCATAAAACTAACTTCCCGTGAAATGAATAAGTACTTCGGTAAGTTTGATCAAATTGCACTTGATTTGAGAAAGTGGAAGATCAAGGGTTATCACATTCTGATTGCGTTTACAAATGAGGACCGTATGACGCGATTCATCGATGCGATGAACAGCTTTGAAGTAACTGTGAATCAAGCAGGGGATGCAGATCGTGTTATGAGTGGTCAAGCGATTGCCATTATGAAGCCTTTTTCAAGTGGCTTCTACTTTGATACGTTCAAAGGCTTACTATTAACTGAGGCAGAGCTCTATGGTGAAGGTAAGAAGATTTCAAGAAAAAAACCAGCTCAGGGTAAAGTTATAAAAGCTTTTAGTGAGCTTTCTGTCGGCGATTATGTCGTTCATGAAAGCCATGGGGTGGGTCAGTATCTTGGAATTGAACAGATGAAAATCGATCAAACACGTAAAGACTTCCTTAAACTCAGATATGCACAGGATGATTATTTGTATATTCCAGTTGAAAGTGCTGGCTTAGTTCAAAAGTATATGGGGACAGACGTTGAAAAACTGAAGCTCAACCGTTTAGGTGGACAAGAGTGGAAGAAAACCAAGTCAAGAGCCAAAAAAGCCATTGAGGATATGACGGATGAGCTTATTGCACTTTATGCCAGTCGTCGAGAGAAAAAAGGATATGCTTTTTCTGCTGATAACGATTGGCAGAGAGAATTTGAAGCTTTGTTCCCGTATCAAGAAACAAGAGATCAGCTTAAGTGTATCGATGAAATTAAGTTTGATATGGAAAAGGCGGAGCCTATGGAACGCCTCTTATGTGGCGATGTCGGATATGGTAAAACTGAAGTTGCCATAAGAGCGGCTTTTAAAGCAGTTTTAGATTCCAAACAGGTTGCGATTCTAGTGCCAACCACTATTTTGGCGCAACAGCACTTTAAAAACATATCTGAAAGATTTTCAAAGTACCCAGCCAACATCCAGATGATTTCTAGATTTAGGACCAAGGCTGAGCAAGCCAAGATTATCAAGGATTTAAAGAGTGGTGTCGTAGATGTCGTCGTTGGAACACACCGTATCCTCTCAAATGATGTGGTATTTAAGGACTTGGGATTACTCATCATAGATGAAGAGCAAAGGTTTGGTGTTAAGCACAAAGAAAAGATAAAACAAATGAAGGAAAATATTGACGTTCTGACCTTAACCGCGACGCCGATACCGAGAACACTTCATATGTCTATGATCGGCATCAGAGATATGAGCGTGATAGAGGATCCACCTGAAGACAGATACCCGATACAGACGTATGTGGTTGAGTTTGATGAAAATTTAGTACGTGAAGCGATAGCGAGAGAGCTTGAACGCGATGGACAAGTTTATTTCGTTCACAACCGAATCGAGGACATCGATCGCGTTGCGGCTAAGATTCAAGAGCTTGTTCCAGAAGCCTTGGTGCATTATGCACACGGTCAGATGAATGAGCATCAGCTGGAACGACTTATGGTTGACTTTATGAATAACGAATTTAATGTGCTCGTATCCACTACCATAATTGAGACGGGCCTAGATATTTCTAACGTTAATACCATCATTATCAATGATGGCGATCGATTTGGTTTATCTCAGCTCTATCAGCTCCGGGGACGTGTTGGTAGAAGTAATCGCTTGGCGTATTGCTACATCTTCTATCAAGAAAATAAGGTTTTAAGTGAAATCGCAGAGAAGCGACTTAAAGCGATTAAGGAATTCACTGAACTCGGTGCGGGCTTCAAAATCGCCATGCGCGATCTTGAAATAAGAGGTGCTGGTAATGTTCTGGGCACAGAACAGCACGGTTATATGGAAGCCATCGGATACGATCTTTATTGTAAATTACTTGAAGAGAGCGTCCTTCATAAAAAAGGCGAAGTGGTAAAAGAAAAGCCACAAGCTAAAATAGACTTCGCGGTCAATGCCTTTATTCCAGAAAACTATATTAGCAATCATCAGCTTAAGATCGAGATCTATAAGAAGATCGCTGCCATTGAATCCAGAAAGGATCTTGAACTGGTGTATGAGGAGATTGAAGATCGCTTTGGCACGGTTCCTACCTCAGTAGACAACCTAATCAAAATTGCATTTATAAAAGCACTTTGTGAAGCGATCGGTATAGAAGAGGTTACGGAGGATGGTAAAGCGTTTACACTTAAGTTTGCGTCGAACTACGCGATTAGCCCATTGTTTATCAGCCAAGTGCTCGACTATGATAACAAGAACGTTAGCTTCTTTGGAGGGAACCCAGCTCTTTTAAAGGTCAAAATTACAAACAGATTAAGAAAAAAAGAAGAACAATTAACAATGCTTGAAATGTATCTTGAAAAAATATATAGTTTTCATAGTGAATATTTGAATATATAATTATAATTGATATGAAATTAAGCTAATAACACATTAGCAGAAATTGAGGAGAGGTCTTATGCCAAATTTAAAAAGAGTGACAGCATTGCTATTAGTGGTGTTGATGATTGCCCTAACTGGGTGTAGTACAAAAAGTGGAGATTCTACGACTGAAGGAACGACTGGCGTTTCTAAAGAAAATGCTGTTGCCATCGTTGGTGAAGATGTCGTGGAGGTTGATACCTTCAATATTTATTATGCAATGTATGAAACTGCCTATAAACAATACTATGGCGAAGATATTTTGACTCAAGAGGTTGATGGTGTTAAATTTGCTGATGTTTTAAGAGAAGATATCTTACAAATGCTAGTCAATGATTCATTGATCCGTTCTTATGTATATTCGACTGGCTATACTATTTCAGATGATCTTTTCAAAGAAAAATTCGACGAGTTAAAAGCTTTGCTTGAAGAAGATGCTGAAACAAAAGCGATGTACGATTCAATAGGTGTAACAGATGCCTTTTTAGAGAAACAAGTGCAAGGCTCAATCCTTATGGACGAGTTCACAAAAGTTGTGAATGGCATGATTGATGCTGAGACTGCAAGACTTGAAGCGCTATATGCAAACGAACCAGTTCAAGTTAGCGCTAGACATATCCTTGTAGAGGATGAGGCAACTGCTCTTGAAGTAAAAGCAAAATTAGATGCTGGTGAAGATTTCTCAGAACTCGTTACTGCTTACTCTAAAGATACTGGATCAGTAAGTACAGGTGGCGACCTTGGCTACTTCTCAAGGGGACAAATGGTAACAGAATTTGAAAATGCAGCATTCTCTCAACCGATTGGTGAAATTGGTGAACCAGTTCAAACTTCATATGGTTATCACATCATTAAAGTTGAGGATCGTTTAACAGTTAATCAATTGATTGAAAACGGTGAAGAAGAAGCAGTCATCAACGATTTCAAACAACAGCTTAAAGACAGCTTATACAATGAGTTCTATCAAAAGAAATTAGATGAGCTTAAAGCTGCTGCTAGTATTGAAACCTTTATCGAAAAAGTAACACCTAAAACTGAAGGTTAATTATTGATTGAATGCCCAGATAGTGGCTTGAAATCCTGCATTTGCGTGTTGAGTAAAATACCCATATGCAGGGTTTTTCTATTTGATTTTTAATTAAAAATAGCATTATTAATGTGTTATAATGAATCGATTAGCATTTAACAGTGGTTGTGTTAATGAAAAATTCATCTTAAGTGCATGTAAAATATAGGAGTATATAATGGAGAAGAAAACGCAGCACCCTGCCAGTGATTCGTTTGTAAAAGGGGCTTTCATTTTAGGTATTACAGGTGTATTTGTTAAAATACTGGGCGCATTTTTTAAAATTCCTCTAGCCAATCTACTTGGTCCTGAGGGGATGAGTTATTATTCAAGTGCTTATCCGATTTATAATTTCTTCATCGTGCTTGCAACCGCTGGTCTACCGACTGCGATTGGAAAAATGATCTCTGAGCAAAGAGCTTTAGGGGAATACGATAACATCGATCGAACATTTAAGTCAGGTATGATGCTGATGACTGCAGTGGGTCTATTTGGAACGTTGTTTATGTACTTCGGCGCTGATATGATCGTCGAAGGCATCAAAAATCCAAATGCAGCTCTGGCCTTTAAGGCTTTAGCACCTGCAATTGTTATCGTTTCTTTAATGGCAGTATTTAGAGGGTATTTTCAAGGTTTCCAAAATATGAAACCATTTGCAATGTCGCAGGTCTTTGAACAACTAGGCCGTGTAATCGTCGGTTATGGCTTAGCGATTTATTTTCTTGATCAAAGCTTAGAGCTAGCTGCAGCTGGTGCGACTTTTGGAGCAACCACAGGCGCTATCGCAGGACTTGGCATTATATTCTTAACGTACATTAAGTTTAAAAAGAAGCATGCAAAAGAAATTGCGCATCAGTTGACGGGTAAGATTCTTTCGCATAGTGCACTGATAAAACGCATCAGTATGATTGCGGTTCCTATAACACTGGGTGCGGCAGTTATGCCACTGATGAATACGATTGATGTTATGCTGGTTATGAACCGATTAACGGATATCGGAATGGGTGAAAACGCCAATGACCTTTATGGCATGCTCAGTGGATACGCCGCAACATTGGTAAATTTACCACAGGTAATTACCTCTGCGATTCAAATCAGTATCGTACCAGCAGTAGCTGCATTGTATGTAAGAAATGAAGCAAAGAATTTGAGCAGAACCATTCAAAATGGTATTCGAATGACGCTGATCATCAGTATGCCGGCAACCGCTGGACTGGTTCTTTTATCACAGCCGATTATGGAGCTCTTGTATCCTAACCAAATTCAATATGCTCAAACAACAGGTCAAATATTATCGATACTAGGGTTTGGTGTTATCTTCTTGGGTATGTTCCAAGTAACAACTGGTGTTTTGCAAGGAATTAGCATGCAAAACCGCCCAGCGATGAACCTTATGGTAGG
>DJWQ01000246.1 GCA_002441045.1 Firmicutes bacterium UBA6226
AGTACGCCTCTTGCTACCATCTTGACGCTTTTTTCTTTTTCAGACACATAATGATTCGCATCCTCTAAAGATAATTTGACTAAACCTTCATTTTCATCTGTACCAGTAGCATCTGGTTTTTCAATTTCATCTTTTAATAAATAATCTGTAGAAACGCCAAAAATTTCAGCCATCTTTAGAATCTTAGTTAAATCGGGAATGCTATTGCCACTTTCCCATTTTGAAACCGATTGTCTCGATACGTTTAATGCATCTGCTAAATTTTCTTGTGACCAGCCAAACTGTTTTCTTAATTGTATGATTTTATCTGCTAGAATCATAACGACCATCCTTTCTCATTTTATCACTGTGTAGTGTTTTGATCCTACAAAGTGGATTTGGTTTATGGTCAAATTCTAACATTCGAAGCAGTGGCAAGCCACCAATCACGCTTTGAAATTTGTCAACTAACGGTTGCGTTTGTTGGAATTTCAATCAATTTCGGTAGCAACTACCGAACTGTCACTTGCGATTAAGATTTTTTTTAGAAATTAACCTTATGATTTTACAAATCCAAATTTAATGAAGATACCGTCGAGCGAGGTCTTGTATTTATCATTATATGACTAAGATCTTTATATTATTTTGACTATGATCCTTATATTATATGACTATGATCCTTATCTTATTTTGGTTCATAAAATTATTTTGCTTAAATACAAGCATACTTAGACTCTAATAAAAGTAATACCCCGTCATGGACATAGCGCCCATCAGACATTTGTCGTTATAAACTTCAATTGTATCCTTAGGATCTACAGCACCAAGTGCATATAATAATGGATAATAATGATCTGGCGTATAAAATGCTTTTTCTGCACATGCACCTGCGCGCTCATAGTTCACACAGCCGTCAAAATCATGCGCTAATATTCTATTTTTAATATAATCATCAAACTCTTGTGCCCAAGGATAGCCATCTGCCATGTTCCAGTTCACCAGTGAAAGGTTATGAACCACATTTCCACTGGCAAATATAAGAATACCTTGTTCTCTTAATGCTTTTAATTTTTGTCCGATTTCAAAGTGCTTCTGTGCAGGTGCACGAAGGTTAACACTCAGTTGAACCACTGGAATATCCGCCTCTGGAAACATCTTGCAAAGAACGGACCACGTGCCGTGATCGATGCCCCATCGATTATCGATGGTCACTTCATCACCTAAAAGACCCACCAATTGTTCAGCAAATGCCTTTGAACCTTTGACTGGGTATTTCAGTTCGTACAGCGCTTTTGGAAAACCGTACATATCATAGATTTGTTTTGGCTCTACAGTATCCGAGGTCTTAGTCCCTTCAGTATACCAGTGCGCAGAAATAGCCAGTATCACAACTGGCTTAGGAATTTTTTTACCGAGTTCTTCCCATTTCTGTGTGAACGCGTTGTCTTCAATTGCATTCATTGGATTGCCGTGTCCGGCAAATATTACAGGCATTCTAGTCATCTTTACCTCCCTTTAAGCTCACTAATTAGTGAAGCCATTTCCTAATTAGTATTATAACACTTTAAAGGGAGGATCAACGACTTTTTAAGAAGTAGGATGTAGCGTTTATATGCTAAAGTTCATAGCTACCTAAGTTAGAGATGGTTTGATTGCTTTCGTCATCTAGATCAGATGTGTTTGCATCGCTGGGTTCAGCATCACCATCCTGTAAATTGATCACACCATAGTTTTTAGATAACTTCTGCATGATCGCATTTTGGATTTCTTTTTGGAAGCCCAATACGCCGTAATTCTCGATTTTAATAATCTTGGTTTCAACGAGTTCTTTTGTAACCGATGAATCAAACGTTAGAACGCCGTTGTTTTTAATTTTTACACCTTCAGAATCTTCGAGGTAAGCCTTATTGATGGTCAATATGGCAAAATTTTTGGTCATATTGGGGTCAATCACACTGATGTGCTCTGCTTTTTCGATGATTTCTTTAAGGGCGTCTAATTCTGCCTCTGTGACTTCAACCGATTTGCAGATGATTTTATTCACATATGGTTTGATCTTTTCAACTGGTAGATCAATGACAAGTTTACCTTTAATATGAAGTCGATCACTTCCAAGAGATTGGTAGTTTGATTCATCGATCGTGAGCTTATCGAAATAAGCATAGCCCTCTTCTACGATAACCTTTTCGATTTCAAGGTAATTACTGATTTTTCTTGCGACTGATCTAATATTGTTTTTGCTAACAATCAAGGTGTTGAGAATTCTAACGCTATCAAAGGTCTCATTAAATAAAGCTTCATCAAATGGTTCAAGCACCTTTAAATGATCGGTTAAAAGCTTGGTTCCTAGCTGAACACCATAAAGCTGTTCATCTATTACTGAAAAAGTACCTTCTACGTAAACTTCATCGTTTCTATAGAGAACGGTATCTCCATTTACAGTGACACGGCCCGCCATCGCTCCAAAGTCGGTTTCATTGACAATCATTCTGCCATTGATAACGACTTTATAAAGCTTTTTCAAAGCTTCTGGTGAGTTAATCGGCTCAACTTTAAGCTTGCCGTTGATGACCAACAACATCGGATTTTCTAAACCTTCAAGTATGACCTTTGAAAGTGTGTGCATCCCATTATGCGTTACCAAATCTACATTCTCAGGTACCTGTAAAAGTGCACCGACATTTTTCTGCTTGATTTGATCCATATCACCGAGTTGTTCTTCTGTGATCACCACGGTTCCGATATTTTCTATCTTTGAAATATTTTTAAGCTCTTCTTTTGTCGCTTTTCTAAGATCTAGCATGCCAATGTTCATATACTTTTTCATAAAATCCTCCTCAGTGATTATCTTATCGGTTTATTATCATTTGTCTATTTGACGGCTCTGCTTCTGAATAGCGTTGCACGTTTTCCCAATTCATCCTTTTAATCGTTTTATTTACACCATTTTTCAATTTTTTCTTTTTGATCTTCTTTAGGTTCTGGTCGGTAAACGATTCTACCATTGGGATCACCACACCATAATCCGTTATATATCGTATCCATTTTCATATTTAACTCCTTTCACTATCGATCCTCTAGTGCCGTTCTTAGGAATTCAATCGCTTGACTGAGTCTAGATCGGACGGTGGACGGTTTCATCGAAAGCTGCTCGCCGATTTCAGTACTGTTATAGCCACTTATATATCTAAGTGCCACAACGGTTCTGAGATTTTCAGGCAGCTGCATCAACAGGTCCGAGGTTACCAGATGATCTTCTATAAAGGCCTCATAGCCCATTTCATAATCTTCAGCTAGGTGTACCAGTCTTTTCTGCTTCCGATATTGATCGATGTAAAGACGTTTGACTGTGGTATACAGCCAGCCTCTAATCTGCATCGGATGCATTTGTTCGAACATCTCATACTGCTCAAGCGCTTTGATGTACGCTTGTTGTGCGAGATCTTCCGCATCTTCCCATTGCCGGCTTAAGGAAAAAGCGTATCGAATCAGTTGCTCTTGGTAGGTTTCATATATCTGATAAATCTTCATCTTGCACCTCATGCACTACTCTGTGCTTATGTGTTACATCTATATAACGGATGAGTCTCCCAAAGTGTCCAAAAATATTTTAAAAAAATGGGATTATGGCTAAAAAAAATTCCTACCTCTAAATCATATCGGATTTATGGGTAGGATGAAATAGGTTCTGTTTATGAGTTGGCATCTTTTAGATGTTTTTTACTTGCTCTGCGAACTGTTTGACTTGACTTAGGTCAACGCGATCTATCGGCATCCCCTTTTCTAGTCCAAAGATCAATCTAGCAAAGCCTGGCATTTCTTTGTCTACTCTGCCTGAAAATACGGTGTTGGCATCGACTTTCATCATACCATCTGAAAAGTGATGGATTTTTTTGTTCCAGCCATCTCGGCATGCGTCCACCATATAAGACACTGCGTAGAAAGCCACTTTCTTTTTTTCAAGCTCTGATTGATTTGCTTTTACAAATGTTTTAACCGATTCGTTCCAGTTCATACCATTGATTGGACCCCCGACGATCACCTTGTCATAATCGTCAAATTTGATAGCGTCGCCAATCGCTTTTACTTCTGCATTTTCAAGTTCTGCCCCCATAGCTTCTGCAATCTGTCGCGTCGTTCCGGTCTTTGAATAATAGACGATAAGAGTTTTCATAACACACGCCCCCTTTTTTAAAATGATTATATGCCTTAAAGGTTATAATCGCGTTAGAGAATTGTTTGAAATTTGCTAATGGTCCAGTAATTGTTTTAAGTGTCCCAATAAACCTTCTGTCAAATCCAAATCGCCCCAAATCATTAACCTTAATACCCCTTCGGATTCTAAAAATTGTGCAGTTAAGGAAGCTGGAGTTTCTCTTTTGGTACTTGTGTTTAAGAGTGCGGTCATCATATTGGCGATACGGATGCTTTCATCTCTTGACAGCACTGGAATATCCACTACAGATGAAAGCATGACCGGTTTTCTTTTTGAGGTCTGGTATGGGTATCGATTTTCTTCACAATCTATAGGCTTGCTTCTAAAGGAATCGATTTGAAGTGTCGCATCTTTTCCATGATCAACAATTTCATCACTTCCTCTATCACTTCTTCTATTACTACTTTTATGACTGTTTCTATCATTATTTCTATCATTGCCGCTGTAAAAGCTGGTCCCTTCTGTGAACACACTTAGATCATGTCCAGTAATACGATAGCTTTTCCCTAGCTTGGTCGCCTTTAGCTTGCCTTCTCTGATATATCGCTGTAAGGTTTTCGGATGAAGGTTTAGTAATTCAGCCACCTGATCCACTGTATAATAAATCGACATAATTTTCTCCTGTTTGATGATATCTCATTATACCATTTCTAGAGCAGTTGCACCCTCTTCAATTGTCGCTTTAAAGAAAACGGCTTTTCCTTTATTACATTCATAGATAAAATCCTTTAGCGCATTGCTTTGTACTTCGCTGAAATCGCCCACTATAGCGATCTTCATGTTATAGTTCATCAGTTTTTGCAGTATTTCACCTGCTATTTTAGTCTTTAAGTCGAAAAATGCCTCACCAAGACTCTCACGGTGTACGATAATTCGGTTGCACTTTTCATAATACTGAACGGTTGCGATGACATCCAACAATGCATCGGTTCCGTGAATTTCATAGCTCGTATCTAGATGTACGATGGGTACTTTGTATTCATTTAAACGTTTCATGGTTACTCATTGCTCCTTGTTATATCTTATAGTAGTTTATAAGGAGTATATATTACCTTTTGTCAATTGTCAACTTTAGTACTATTAAATAAAAAACGAAAAATCCCAACACCAGCATTTTATCTGCTAATATCGGGATTTTTCAAAAACTTAAGAAGTGGATTACAATCTATTTAATTTCGTTTTCAATTACATCAATAAGGCTACCATGCCAATCATGATACCAAACATAACCTGTAAAACCATTAACACTTAGCATACCAAATGGTTGCCCTTCTTTCATAACATGAAAAGTATAATAGCCATAAAATTCATGATCATCATCTCCTAAGCTGATCTCAGGATAATACTTTGCAAGATATGCTTCAGCCTTTTTATATGCTTCATCACTCGATATTGTGTTCTCAACAATACCTTCGTTAGAATCATTATAGCTTGTATAATAGTTGCCCATCATGCCTCTTCCCATATATGAGTTTCCCATCATACCGCCACCTGAGTGCATACCATATTTTAGGTTCCACATCATATTAGGTCCAAACTCAGGATAAATCGCTTTTGTGTATGGATTAACCAAAAGCTCCATTGCACCTTTACCAGTAGACTTTTCAACAACTGAATAATAATAATCACTATCTTCAAAGATAAAAATATCTTCAATTACTAAATCATCACCATAATGTGCGAGGAATTTTTCAACTTCTAAAGTTAGATCTTCAACAGGATATGGCTCGTTGTTTTCATTCAAGTTTGACTGGTTAAAAAAACCACGCATCATGGAACCCATACTACCAAAATTAAAGCCATTATTATTTGAATAGCCTTGTCCCATCATCGAATTAAAACCATAGTTTCCAAAACTGTCTTGTGCAAATACAAACCCGCTAATGCTAGCGACTAATAGCAACACAACAATTAATATCATAAAAACTCTCTTTTTCATCATATTGATCACCTTTCTAAAATAATCCTTTCTTGAGTATATTATCAAATATAATTGTGTTTCAAATATGACTGATTACAAAAAAATATAACAAGTTTATTAAATGCCATCACATCCACTTTGTATCTCTTAATTTAATTAGAGATTGAATCTATTGAATTGATTTTAGTATCCAGCCCATCAATGATTTTCACACTTATTTTATTAGGGAGACAAACGATCGTTTGATAAGATTTATCGATCCAGCCCGTTTTAGAACAAATTCCTTTTGGACAGATACTTTTATCCATTTCTCTAACGCTTACTTTGCCTTTATTAAATTCCACAGTTAGTGTACCTCTTTCAAAGGGTATCGTTTGTTCGAAAATATCAGTGGAACTAAAATTTACTCGATAGGTCTCTTCTTTAATGTTAATAACTGCTGTCATTTCACTAGATAAATTTGGTACATATTTCATGAAAACCATCAGCATTATACTTAAAATTAAAATGCCCGATAAAATGATTATATCAACTTTTTTCATACATACACTTTATCTAATCATAAAAAAAATAATGATACCAATTATACCTATTGAAACTACGCTAACTAGAACTGCAATGACCTCTTTGGGTGCAATCTTATGACGTTCTTCTCGAATAGGTGCAATTGACTTTAAAACGAAGTAAAATATAAGACCAACAATCATTAGTCCTAAACTACTTATATGTGCAACTGTAATGTCACCAACCACCGCTGGATTGATTCTAAAAAATTCAACAATCCCTCTAATGATGGCAAACCCAATGATATATTCTGCTAATAATTGTCCTTTAAATTTACTGTTTTTCCTTCGCAACATCAACCAAGTAAATAATACTAGGTCCAATACCGCTTCATAAATTTGAACAGGATGTAGTAATTGACCATTATGCCAAATTCCCCAAGGATAATTTGACGCCATTTGTTTTCCATATACGTCACATCCGATTCTCCCAATAAACTGTCCAAAAGATAACCCTAATACAGCAACATCCCCAAAGTCATAAAACGAAATTTTTTTCAATTTAGAGTAAATCAATCCAAATATAATTGTGCCAAACAAAGCGCCTTGAATTGATAACCCACCATTGCTAATATGGAAAATTTCTTTCGGATTTTCCATATAATACTTGGGGTCAAATACAAAAATATAAAAAATTCTAGCTGATACAATAGCGACAATAATTGAGTAAATAGCAAAATTAAAAAATGAATCTGAATCTAGTCTTATCCTTTTGCTTTCTTGATATGAAATGAAAATACCTGAAAGTAGTCCTAATGCTACGGTTAAACCAAACAAATAAACACTTATGTTCCCAATTGTAAGAATGCGTTCCATATAATCTCCTAAAATATATTTCTTAATTATAAGAGATACGCAAATATCGTGCCAATTGCTGAATTAAAAAATCCCACAAAATTAATGGCGAAATTAATAATTTCAACATTTAATTGTGGGATTTGCTACACTTGCTGTAGCAAATAATTGTCTTTATTCAATTTTATATTTATCCATCCTATAAAGTAAAGTATGCCTAGTAATACCAAGTAATTCTGCAGCTTTAGTCCTATTTCCATCACTTCTATCAAGCGCTTGTACAATAAAAGATTTAATAACCTCATCCATATTAATCCCTTCACTGGGTAGTTGTATTTCAGAATTTTTAAGCTGATAATTTCTGATTTCCAAAGGTAAATCTTTCACTTTGATAATAGAACTGTCATGAAGTATCAAGATACGTTCAACGATATTTTGTAGTTCTCTTATATTACCAGGCCATTGATAATCTATCAAACATGTCCAGACTTCATCTTCTACATCTGGAACCTCTCTATTCATCTCTCCGCAAATTTTTTGAATAAAATACTGTCCTAATAAAGGAATATCCGTCTTTCTCGCTCGTAATGGTGGTACATGAATGGGAATTACATTTAGTCTATAATATAAATCCTCTCTAAAGCTTCCTTCATCAACCATTTTTTTAAGGTCTCTATTAGTAGATGCAATTATTCTGATATCGCATTTTAAAGTTTCAGTTCCACCTACACGTTCATATTCTCTATTCTGAATGACCCTAAGCAGTTTAACTTGTATGTCCATTGGAAGTTCGCCTATCTCGTCCAAGAATATCGTCCCATTCTCAGCTCTCTCAAATTTACCTGGTTTACGAGAAATTGCACCCGTAAAAGCACCTTTCTCGTGGCCAAAAAGCTCACTTTCAATCAATGTTTCAGGGATTGCACCACAATTAACTTTTACAAAGGGTTGGTTAAATCGATTGCTCTTTGAAAATATGGCATTTCCAATGACTTCTTTTCCCGTCCCAGTTTCACCTGTTATTAAAACTACTGCTTCTGTTTTAGCAACTTTTTCGATGATCTCATAGATCTGTACCATAATTGGATTAGTCCCTATAATGCCTGTATTACCAATATCCATTAAGGTTTTCTTAAAGTCGCTAATTTCTTGAGAAAGTCCATTCATTTTAAGTGCTCTCAATATTTGCAGTTTTAAAGCTTCAAGGTCAAAGGGCTTAGATATAAAATCGAAAGCGCCTAATTTCATTGCATCTATTGCATTTTTCATAGTGCCATGAGCGCTAATAATAATAATTGGAATATCCTCGCGGATTTCAATCATAGTTTGTAAAACTTGAATACCTTGTATCTTCGGCATTTTAAGATCTAACAAAACCAGATCCGGATACTCTGTTTTATATTTATCAAGTGCATCTTCGCCGTCTTCTGCTTCTATCACTTTAAATCCGGACGTTGATAATGCATTTTTTAATATCCAACGCATGTTTTTCTCATCATCTGCTATTAGAATTGTCTTCATGTTTTTCCTCCACCTTAGGTAATTCAATAATAAATTGCGTTCCAATACCTACCGTACTATTAACTTTTATTTTACCACCATGATCGTGAATAATACTTTGTGCTGTTGAAAGTCCTAAGCCTGTGCCAGTATCCTTCGTAGTAAAAAAGGGGTCAAACAAATATTTAATCTTATCCTCGCTAATGCCACATCCATTATCACTAATTTTAATTTCTACATCGTTTTCACTTTCTAATGTTGTAATATCAATATAACCTTCCAACGATATGGATTGAATGCCGTTGAGAATAATATTAATCAAAGCTTGAATTATCTTGGGTTTATCTACACAAATTAATATTTTCTCATCTGAACTCACATTAATCTCAACATTATTTTGCTGTGCATAATTTTTAGTAAAATGGGTGACATATTCAATCACCTCCTGAAGATCAATCAAAAGTCTCTGTGACTCCTCTGGTTTAGAAAATACCAACATATCTTGTATTAATCTATTAACTCTGTCAATCTCCTCCAAAATAATCTCAATCCCTTCAGTATCATGAATTACATTATCATGTGTTAATTGTTGAACTATTGCCCTTATTATAGCTAAAGGATTGCGTATTTCATGAGCAACACCACTGGCCATCAATCCAAGTGAAGACAATTTATCGGCTTGGCCTAATTGTTTTTCAAACTCAATGATTTTTGTTATATCACTCATTACAATAACAATTCCTATTTTGCTTTTATTTTGGTCAAACCGAGCTGCAAGTGAGCATGCAAATGTCTTTGTACCCATATTGTCCTTTATAGATATATCTATATCATAGTCGTCTAAATTGCCAAACATCAGTTCATTCAAAACTCTTTCTGATATCCCAAGTTCGATTAATTTGTCTTTTACACTTAATTTTGAAACAGGATTGTTAAATATCTTGCTTGCTAAATCATTTGACTTATTAATTTCAAAATATCGATTTGTCGACAGAACTGCCACAGGAACGGTTTCAATCAGTGCTCGTGTTTCTGACTCTAATGATTCAAGTTGTTCTATTTGTTCTCTTAAAATCCTTTGGTTTTTATTTTGTCTTTCACTATAATAGCCAACGAGTATTCCTATAAAATAAAACATTACAATTTCAAGTATTAAATTAATATAAGTATTAAATTCGTATTGATTCAAAATAAAAAAATGTGGTGAATAGACTAACATCGAAAAAAAGGCGATTCGAATACCACCTTTTATTCCCTTAGTTGAAGCACCCATTAAGATTGGGATATAGTACAACCTTCGATATATATCATGCACTGATGCATTCATAACGATTTGAAAATAATGTACAAAACTAATAACAAGGAGTAAAACCAGTGCATTTGCATAATTTAAGTTTCGAAATTTATAATAATTCTCTTTAACTGCTTGAATGATTTTTTTCATTTTAAACCTCTTTGGCATATAATTTGCATAATTACATTATTAATAGATTTTTAATTAATATTCTCAGGAGGTGCATATATGTATAAAAATGGTACAGTTGTTTCAATTGCAGATAAAATGGCTGTTATTGAAGTAATTAGAACAAGTGCATGTGGTGAAAATTGCGCATCATGCAAAGGTGGTTGTCAAACTAATGGCATACTTGTAAAAGTCGAAAATACACTAGAAGCACAAAAGGGAGATATCGTAAGGATAGACGCAGATACTAAACGCGTATTAAAATTCAGCAGTGTCTTTTATCTAATTCCGCTAGTATTTTTAATGGTTGGCATACTTGGCACATCAGTTTTCTTAAAAGGTTCTGATCTTGTTTCACTCTTAGTAGGTACATTACTTTTAGCCATCAGTCTATTTTTGATTCATAAACTAACTAAGGATTCACATATCAACTTTAAACTTACAAGCGTAATCAGAAGATTCTAACTGGCGTAGCATATGCTACACATAGTTCATTATAACATACGTTTATTAATGAGAAATAAAATTTGGATAAAAAAACAAGCAGTTAACTATACCTTTATAGATAACTGCTTATTTTGTGTATTAGAAATTACATTACAGTTTAATCTGTCTTATTCTAAGTGCATTGGTTAGTACTGATATAGAACTTAATGTCATGGCTACGCCTGCGATTATTGGATTTAATAATCCTATCGCTGCTATTGGAATTCCTATAATGTTATAGATAAATGCAAAGAATAAGTTTTCATTAATATTTTTCATAACTTTTACACTCAATTGCTTTGCTTTCACAATTCCATTTAAATCTCCACTAATTAAAGTAATATCTGCACTTTCCATAGCTATGTCGGTTCCAGTCCCCATTGCAATACCTATATCTGCTAAGGCTATCGCTGGTGAATCATTGATTCCATCGCCAGCCATGCTTACAATCGAACCGTTTTCTTGTAAACTCTTAACTTTTTCAAATTTATCATCTGGTAAACAATCAGATTGATACGAATCAAGATTAAGTGTCTCAGCGACTGATTTGGCAGTAACTTCGTTGTCACCCGTTAACATTATTACTTTAACACCTAAATCATGAAGAACTTTTACAGCATTTAGTGATGATTCTTTAATTGGATCATGAACACTGACAATTCCAAGTATTTTTGAAGGATCCATAAGATACATTACAGTTTGGCCTATTGATTGCATCTTTCTAATTTCATCCTTATTTGAAATGAGTTTCATCCCTAGCCTGTTAACAAGCTTTTCATTTCCAAGTGCATATTTCAAACCGTTAATATCTGCAAAAACACCTTCCCCTGTTATCATTTTGAAATTTTCAGTTTTATACAAACTAATTCGCTTCTCTGATGCTGCTTTCACAATAGAAATCGCTAATGGATGCTCACTATTATTATCAATTGATGCTGCCAATTTTAAAATTTCATCCTCCGTGATACTTTCAAATGATGTTGTCGACTTAAAGGTAGGTTTACCAATTGTTAAAGTACCTGTCTTGTCTACTAATACAGTGTCAACTTTTCTCATTTGTTCAATTGCAGCAGCGTTCTTAATTAAAATACCATTTTGAGCACCTTTTCCTGTTCCAACCATTATTGAAACAGGAGTTGCTAAGCCCAATGCACAAGGACAAGCAATGATTAACACAGCTATAGAGTTTAATAATCCTGACTGCCAATTACCATAAAATAACCCCCAAACAAAAAATGTTAAAATAGAAAATGCGATAACCAATGGAACAAAATACCCTGCAACTCTATCTGCAACCTTCTGAATTGGCGCTTTAGAAATTGATGCTTCGTTAACCATTTGAATTATTCTAGCGAGTACAGTATCTCCACCTACTTGCTTCGCTTCCATAATAAAACTACCATTTATGTTTATTGTACCACCAGTGACTTTTGAATGAACACTGACCTCTTTTGGAATAGGCTCACCTGTAATCATTGATTCATCTACGACACCATCACCTTCAATAATAACGCCATCAACTGGAATTTTGTTTCCAGGTTTTACTTTTACTAGATCATCAACCACTACATCATTCAGATTTAATTCAATTTCTTCATCTTGACGAATGACAATAGCTGTTGTTGGAACAAGATTCAAAAGTTCTTTTATTGCTGAACTTGTCTTAGAATGCGCTCTTAGTTCTAACATTTGTCCAAGAATTACTAAAGTCAGAATAATTACAGTCGTTTCATAATAAACTGCTGGATAACCATCCATCATAGCAGTTGCTTGAGGGATAAATGAAGGAAACAAAGTTCCAATTACGCTAAACAGCCACGCAATTATAGTACCTAATCCAATTAATGTAAACATATTAAAGTTTCGCCCTTTTAAACTACGAATAGCTTTTTTATAAATAAAGGTAGATGTATAGAGTACCACAGGTAATGATAATATTAACTGTAAAGTGAGATTTAACCTTCTTGTAAATAAAGTCGATATGACATTACTTAGACCTGGTATTAATTCTCCCATTGTTAACATCAAAATCGGTATTGAGAAGATTGTTGAAATGATTAGCCGCCGTTTCATTTTTTGGTAAGCAACATACCCTGAATCGTCATTTTCATTATATTCTCCAAAAGAAACTAACTCAATCAGGTGCATACCACAAATAGGGCAATCACCTGGATTAGGATAAGTTTTATTTTCTTCACACCTCATAGGGCAAATATATTTTTTTTCATTCTTTTTATTTGAAAAAGTAATCCTACTACTATAATTTTTTTCTTCAAAAGTACATTGACTTTCATTTTCACATCTTCCGTCACAATCCGACTCTCCACACAAGCAAACACTTGGATTTTTATAGCTTTGATGTTCAAGGTTTAATGGATCTAAATGTTCATGGTGTACATGGTGTTCGTGATGTTCGTGATGTTCTTGGTGTTCTTGGTGTTCTT
>DJWQ01000172.1:0-2655 GCA_002441045.1 Firmicutes bacterium UBA6226
CAAACCCTATAAACCATGCGTGATCATAGCCACCTTGACTGGATTTTTCGTTTTGTGCAGTACCTGTTTTACCTGCAACGGTTATGCCTGATATCGCAGCTCTTTTACCAGTCCCATTTTTAACGACCTCTACCATCATATCGGTTACTTGATTTGCTGTTTTCGCATCGGTAAATCGATAGAGCTTCTTAGTAAAAGTGGTCGTTAATATCTCGCCATTTCTGTCGGAAACGCTCTTTACCAAATAGGGCTTCATAATAACGCCATCATTTGCGATACCCGCGCAGATCAGTGCCATTTGTAATGGTGTGACCAAGAGCTTGCCTTGACCGATTACTGTTGCTGCAAGCTCTGTATCACTTTTAATCTTTGTGTTGATTTTACTTTTACTCGTCGGAATGTCAAAATCGAGCTTCTTGTTGATCCCCGCTTTTTCTGCAGCACTAACCAGAGCCCTACCACCAAGTTTATCCGATAATGTCGTAAAATAAACGTTACTTGAAACCGTCATTGCTGAAGTCATATCAAGTGCACCATAGACTTTGTCGCCTGCATTTGTAAATGTTTTACCATCGATAACGACACTGCCTGTGTCCTCAACCTGAAAGTCATCTAAACCTTTTTTAATGGCAGCGACAGCAGTTACTACCTTAAAAGTAGATCCTGGTGGATATAAACCAAGTACAGCTCTTGGTAACAAAGGACTGTTCTCATTCGTTGTCAGGTAATCCCAGTTCTCTTCTAATGCGCTTTCATTTGGGTTATAGTCAGGCGTGCTCACCATGGCTAGGATTTCACCCGTTTTGGGGTTTATCGCCACGATTGCACCGCGTTTGTCGCCGATGAGTTCTCGCGCTCGTGATTGTAAGTCATGATCTATGGTCAAAATCAAGTTGTTTCCAGTCTTCGGTTCACCGGTTATGAGGCTCATGGTATTTCCGACGATACCGAGTGCATTGAGTCCGAGTAAGGTGTCATTGTATTGAGCTTCTAAAAGAGTTTTGCCTAGCATATCATTGCTATATCCGATAACATGTGCATACAGTCTTTTATAAGGATAGCTTCTGGTTGTTACACCGTTCTTTACCTTTGTAAAGGCAAGAACCTCGCCATCTCGATCGAGAATAGAACCTCTAATAATGCCTTCTTCATAGGCCTTTAAACGTCTATTATAGCTATTGGACATCAAAGATGATTTGCCCTGAAGTTCAAAATAGGTCATATAGCCGATCAAGATTAAAAATAAGATGCTCATAACGACAAAAACATGAAGAATTCTACTGTTCGTTGTTGTTTTTTTCATCGCCAAAGCCCTCCTCTCTTAAGATTGATCCTGAAAGTGCTTGGAGCAAACCTAGGATCAGAAAACTAGATACCAGTGAGGAGCCGCCATAGCTAACAAATGGCAAAGTGACGCCTGTTAGTGGAATGACTCTCGTTACCCCTCCTATGATAAGGAACGTCTGAAAACCTAATGTTGTGGTCAATCCAAAAGCCACCGTTTTTGTAAATGGGTCTCTTAAAAGCAAGCAGATCTTAATCCCTCTGTAAACCAATAGCATGAACAATATAATGACTGCAATTCCACCAAAGATTCCCATCTCTTCACAGATCGCTGAAAAAATAAAATCAGTCTCGACATTTGGAATAAACTGAGGATAGCCAAGACCCACTCCGGTTCCAAAAAAGCTACCGCTGCCTATGGCAAAGAGGGATTGGGTGATTTGATAGCCTTTACCTGCGATATCGGCAAAGGGATGTAGCCAAGTTGTGATTCTCGTTTGAAGATGTGGTAGAACTTGAATGGCTAAAAATGCTGCAAAACCAGCAACTGAAATATTGATCGCAGAGAATACAATTGCTTTTTCAAACACGTACAGCATAGAAATATAAACCATAAACACTAAAAGTGCTGTACCGAACTCTCTTTGAAGGACAAAAAATCCCAACAGGACGAATACCAGCCCCATTAAGGTCCACTTAGAGGTGATTTTTCGTCCTTTTAATTCAAATTCTAATTTTTCAGGATTTGAGACAAATGAAGCCATAAAGTATACGAATAGAATCTTTATAAATTCAGAGGGCTGAAATGAGAAAGGCCCAACAATAATCCAGTTTTTTGCACCGTTAATCCTAACTCCTATCAGAAGCGTTAAAATAAATAGTGAAAACATGAGTGTGTAAAAAAGCCAGATTGCTCTGACGCGTTTGTGAAAATAATGGTAGATAAAGGTTGTCACTAAGAAAATGCCCATGCCTAATAAAAACCAAATAAACTGCTTCGTCCCAACCTCCGTAGAAAGCCTTAGCTGCATCGTAAGACCTAAACTGGCAAGTAACGCTACAATCAGCGCAATATAAGGATCTCCCATCTTAAATTTCTTTAAAATTAGATACATCGTATACGTTAAAACGATTTTCGTAGCACCTAAAATCATAATAAAGGATTCAAAAACACCCGTTCTTATGGATAAGAGTGCAAATAATCCAAGATCCACGAGTGCAACTAGATGTATTGGGGAAATTGCTTTGTGCTTTTTAGATCTTTCATCGACAAATTTATCCATTTATTTCCCTGCCTTCAGAAAAAACCAATTTTGAGACGCCGAGTGTTATGGCATCGCCTTCTTTCAGTAGTTCAGCCTTAACAATCTT
>DJWQ01000172.1:2664-2861 GCA_002441045.1 Firmicutes bacterium UBA6226
GAAATGTGTGGATCTGCGATGATTATCTGTGCTTCAACGCCACGACCGACTAAGGTTGTACCCGTAACGAGAGGAAAAATTTCAGTAACCGTTTGTTTATCATTGCCTTCTAGTGTAGACAACAATTTTAAATGCGGATTAGATGCCTTGGCACTTTCCCATACGGTCATCGTTTTTATATCTTGATAAATTAATTT
>DJWQ01000252.1 GCA_002441045.1 Firmicutes bacterium UBA6226
ATAAGAACACCGGAGAATCCTTTAGTTCACTAACCGGATTCGGAGGTGTACTTATATCTCGCTCATCTGTCCAGCTACCCAGTAAAAAGAATCAAAAATTTCCGCTTGCTTATTCACTCCGAACTTGATACCATAAGTAATAATATTTTCAACATTTTTCGTACATTAAAATATGCTACTATAATAAGTAAGAAGGTGAAGTTATGTTGGGAACGATCGTAAATGCCATAGCGATAATAGCAGGGAGTTTGATTGGACTTCTCGTTAAAGGTGGATTACCTGAGCGGATCAGCCAAACCGTTATGCAAGGCGTTGGACTATGTGTCGCGTTAATAGGGGTGTCTGGTGCGCTTGAGGGTACGGATTACCTCATGAAAATTATATTGTTTATCGTAGTGGGTAGCTTGATTGGCGCATGGATTGACATTGAGCAAAAACTAGAAAAGTTGGGCGACCATTTGGAGAAAAGATTTTCAAAAAGCGGCTCTTCCTTTAGTAAAGGCTTTGTAACGGCAAGTCTTTTATATTGTGTTGGCGCAATGGCGATTATGGGATCACTTGAAAGTGGTTTAAATGGCAATCATGAAATTTTGTTCGCAAAGTCCATACTGGATGGGATTATCTCTATTGTACTAGCGTCCACACTGGGAATCGGTGTTGCATTTTCAGCGGTAACCGTATTTATCTATCAAGGCTCGATCACATTGCTTGCCAGTGGACTAACGTCTATACTTACTGATGAAGTCGTTGTGCAGATGTCTGCAACAGGTGGCCTCTTAATTCTAGGTCTTGGCTTATCTATGGTACTGTCAATCAAGGTTAGAGTAGGGAATATGCTTCCCGCGGTACTGTTACCAATGGTGTATGCATTTGTCATGACGTTTTTATAAACCGAATAATAGAGTAAATGAGAGCTTAATTGTTTGTTGTTTTTTAAGTAAATGACTTAGAAGGCAAAACAATTAGGCTTTTTATCGTTTTTACGAACAAATTACCTCTTTTATAGGGTGATTTGTGTGTGAATAGTGTGAATTTTATGAATTTAACATGTGATTTTAAAACGATAGTACGTATTCCTGTAAATCATTTAGAGAATATATACAACACAACT
This sequence comes from Firmicutes bacterium UBA6226, assembly GCA_002441045.1. Next base: position 1,112 of record DJWQ01000252.1, read on the forward strand.
CGTCACAAAAACAAACAAAAGCCGATTGTTTTGTAATTATAATACAGTACAATTAACAAAAAGACGAAAAATACTTCTAAAATCGAAAATAATATTTGTGTTTTTACGAACGATTTGGTACAATCTATTTTGTAAGAACGAAATTATTGGAGGTTATATTTATTATGGAAAAAAACGTCGGTTTCTTTGAGAAAGTATTTAGACTCAAAGATCATGGTACAAATGTTAAGACAGAAGTTTTAGCTGGTCTTACAACTTTTATGACGATGGCATATATCTTAATCGTCAATCCACTTACTTTAAGCGCAGCAGGACTTGACATGGGTAAAGTTTTCACAGCAACTGCAGTATCATCTTTGGTTGCGACACTTGTTATGGGTCTTTTAGCTAACTTACCATTTGCACTTGCTCCAGGTATGGGTCTTAATGCATTCTTCGCGTACACTGTCGTACTTGGTATGGGTAAATCTCCAGAGTTCGCGTTAACAGCAGTATTTTTAGAAGGTCTTATCTTCATTTTATTATCATTCTTTAACGTTCGTGAAGCGATCATCAACTCGATTCCACACAACCTTAAAAAAGCAATCTCTGTTGGTATCGGTCTTTTCATCGCATTCATCGGTCTCGTAAACGCTGGTATCGTCGTTCAAGGTGGCGCGATTTTATCACTTGGCGATATTACTTCAGGTACAGCTTTACTTGCATTAATCGGTTTGGTTATCGCAGGTATCTTACTTGCGTATAATGTAAAAGGTGCACTTTTCATCGCAATTATCTTAACAACAATCATCGGTTACCCAATGGGTATCACATCATTCCCAGGTCAAATTATTTCTAAACCAGCTGCACCTTATTTCTTTGATTTCGCATGGAGCGATATTCTATCACTTGATATGTTCGTCGTATTATTTACCTTCTTATTCGTAGATATTTTCGATACAGTTGGTACTTTGGTTGGCGTTAGTACAAAAGCTGGCTTAATCAATGAAAAAGGCGAAGTGCCTAAAGCGAAACAAGCTCTTTTAGCAGATGCGATCGGTACAACTTTCGGTGCGATCCTTGGTACTTCTACAGTTACAACTTATGTTGAATCAGCTTCAGGGGTTTCTGAAGGTGGTAGAACTGGTTTAACGGCTGTTACAACAGCTTTATTCTTCGGTATCGCATTATTATTCTCACCATTATTCATCATGATTCCTGGCGCTGCAACTGCTCCAGTTCTAATCTTAGTTGGTTTATTCATGATGAGCCCTGTAACTGAGATCAATTTCCACGATTTCACTGAAGCAATCCCAGCATTCTTAACGATCATTATGATGCCACTTTCTTACTCAATCTCAGACGGTATCGTATTTGGTGTTATCTCATATGTTGCTTTAAAATTAGCAAGCAAAAAATTCAAGGATGTTTCGATCGTGACATTCATTCTTGCAGTATTATTCATCCTTAAATTTATCTTCTTATAGAATTCATTAAGTCAGTTAAGTAGGACTTATAGGACGCTAGACTCAAAGCTTCACTTTTCGCTAAGATTAGTGAAGCTTTTTTGTTTTTAGTGTGAATTTAAGCTATAATGATAGTGTACGAATATTTGAAATTTAGAGGTTATCCATGCAAACTGTCGGTCGTTTTCAAATTCCATATTTGACAGAAATCACGATAGAAACCAGCGATTTTGATTTGGAAAAGACATTGTTTTCAGGACAAGCATTCAGATGGAAAAAGATCGGTGACGAATATCGCGGTTATATTGATCACACCTTTGTGATTGCATATGAAAAGTCTTTTTTAGATGCCAATATTTCTGATGAATTGGATGTTTTGGCTGAACGAATTGATGGAAATCATTTAATTGATTTTCACAACCGTAGAAAGTTTGGATTCAAACTCTATGGGGAAATTTTGACAGAAGAACGTATTTGCACCTACTTTGACTTAAATAGGGATTACGCACCCATATTGCACGCTTTATCTGAAAAAGACGAGCATCTAAATGCGGCTATCACTTTTGGAAAAGGGCTTCGAATCATGAAGCAACCTGAGTTTGAAATGTTGATTACCTTTATTTTGTCGAGCAACAACAACATCCCCAAGATCACCATGACGGTTGAAGCCCTATGTGAAAAATTCGGGCGTTATCTGGGTGAGTTTGAGGAGAAGTCGCTTTATGGATTCCCGACGGTGATGGATCTTAAAAACGCCTCAGAGGACGATTTGAGGGTAAAGGCCATAGGCTATAGAGCGAAGTCGGTCTATGAAACCGTACAGGCGATCGTTCATGGACAGATCGATCTAAACACAGCCTATTCACTATCGCATGAAGATAGAATTAAATGGCTGGAACAGTTTTATGGTGTAGGACTGAAGGTTGCAAGTTGTATCGCCCTTTTTGGCTATGCAGATGATACTGCATTTCCAGTAGACACATGGGTAAAGAAGATGCTCTCACAACTTTACGGCGTAGAAAAAGGACATGAAGCGTTCGTTAAACAGTACTTTGATGCACACCCCGGTATCGCGCAACAGTACTTGTTTTATTATATTAGAGAGATAAAGAATACTTAAAAGGGATTGGTTAATGCAGTCGCATTAGCAGAGGGTATATTATGGAAGTTTTTTTGGCGAGGCAGCCAATATTTGACACGAGCTTAAAGGTTGTGGCATATGAGATCCTTTATAGGAGTGGTAATAAAAATACATACGACATCAGCATCAATGGTGATTTGGCGACGGCATCAGTCGTAATAGATGCCCTAATCAACTTTGGTATAGGTCAGCTTGCAGGTGAAAAAGGCGTCTTTGTGAATTTTACTCGGAATTTACTGATAGAGGACTTACCATTTGTCTTTGAGCCAGATCGATTAACCGTTGAAATTCTAGAAACCCTAGATGTCGATGAATTGTTAGTTGAAAAATGTCGCATTTTAAAAGAAAGAGGCTATACCATTGCGCTCGATGACTTTGCAGGTGACGATCGCTTTGATGATTTGATGCCCTATGTGGACATTATCAAGGTGGATTTCTTAGTATT
>DJWQ01000042.1 GCA_002441045.1 Firmicutes bacterium UBA6226
GCATTGATTAAAGTTTGCTCAAGAGTAATATAATTTGGATTTTCAATTTGTTCTAGCATCATATCATCCGATAAATCTTCTACTGCTAATCCTTTTTCCTCAGCAATTTTAACTAATAAACTTGGATCAGAAGACACAAGTTTCTTTAATGTAATTACTGGTGAAATTTGAGATAGCTGTTTTTGGAGCCCTTCAATTTCAGCACTTTTTTTATTGATAAGCTCAGTGATTGATCTTATTTGAACGAAATAGTCACGTTCGAACGTGTCTACGGCTAAATGTTTGTACTTCATATTAATAGAATTAATATAAATTTCAGAAAGTTCATTTAATATTGCTTTTGCATGTTGTTGATCACTGTCTTTAACTGAAATAATAAAATTGCTACTATCATCGGAAGTATTTATTGAGATTTTTTTTCTCAATTGATCTGTGGATATCGGCAATTCCAACTTTAATTTTACTTTCGATAACACTTCTTCACTCAGAATAACATTTAGATAATCTTCTTTTAAGGTTGATGGAAATGTAAAAGTACCATATTTACTAGTCGCAGTTTCAGATATTAAAATAGTACCTTCAATTGTCACCTCAAATACTTCATCTTTGATTAAAAAGGCATAAACGCCTCCTAAAAGAACTGATACAATAGTAATAACAATAATCAGTCTTTTATATGCAATCAAATTTAATATCAGTTCTTTCAAACTAATTTCATCCGTATAATTTGTTTCTCTATTATCCATTTGTACTTCCTCCATTTTCTAGTCCAAGGATATTATACATGACTTTAACTTAAAATCATAGAGATTAGACATTAACAGTGTATTACAAACAATCTATGTATGTTAAAATAGAGATATTAGTTTTTAAGAAAGGAATTCAAAATGAAAAATAAATCCTATTCATCAAAGCATAGCACTGAGAGCTTAATCAGTTTAGTGGTATTCGTTATTGCATTCATTGGATTGGCGATCGTCCCTTTACTTGTACGTGTAACGCCAGTTGCAAACTACCTTAATGCTTATTCTTGGTACAATGCCGACGCAGTTAGATTTGATTCTTACTCATTGATTAAATCAAATGTCATCTTATTTTTGGGTGTTGCTTCATTAGTAACCTTATTTATAAGACAATACTTATATAAAACATACTCTTTCAAAGATCCGATAATAATCTCTTCATTACTATTGTTAGTGTTAATTTTATTATCACAATTTACCTCTTCTATTCCGAGCATCTCAAATTCTGGAATGATAGATCGCTTTGAAAGCAGTTGGGTATGGATTTCCTATATATTAATTTTTCTATGTGTTTACGGTGAAAATTGGAGTGAAAAGGCACTCTTAAGAATGAAATATGCTTTCTTAGCTTCTACAGCTATTTTGGGCATCATCGGAGTTTTTCAGTATTTAGGTTTTGATCCTGTATTTAACAATCTTACAAAACCCTTTATAACGAGCTTTAAAATGAATGGTATTGATTTTAAAGCAGATTACTCGATAAATTATAAAGTAATTGTTCAAACGCTATATCATTATAATTACGTTGGCTTTTATTTATCCCTAAGCATTCCGTTCATACTTACCTTTACTTTGCATGAAAAAAATAGAATCATTCAATTATCAATGGTTTTACTTCTCGCTTTGTCCATCTTTAATCTACTAGGCTCATCAGCTAGAGGTGGACTTGTAGGTGTAATTGTATCTATACCTTTTTTTATTTATTTCAATAGACGCATTTTAATTAAAAATAAAAAAGTGGTACTCATTCTCTGTCTTGTTTTCATAATTGTTTTCACAGCATTTGAGGCTTCAACTAATGGTTTCATAACCTCAAGACTAAAAAACATTTTCACCTCAGTCGAAACACAAAATAAGCTTAGCTCTATAGAGATCGTAGATGATCAAATCAAATTTGAGTTAAGTACGGGTGAGTTGTTAATCAATGTTCTTTCAGATACCAATACCGATTGGACTTCTGAATTTTACTTTAATTCAGAACCAACAACTTTGACGCTTGATAGTGCAAATAATTATTATGCATTTGATGATGAAAAACTAAATGGTGTAAACTTGTTCCTAACCCAATATGATACGCTTACAATGCTAACGATTAACGCCTACGGCGAAAAATGGAACTTCGCATATGATGACACTAAGGAACTTAAGTACGTAAATGCCTTCGGAAAATTTGATACCATCACCAAGCCAGATACTTTAGGTTTTGAAGGTCGAGAAAAACTTGGGTCCTCAAGAGGCTATATCTGGTCTCGTACATTACCATTGGTTTTAGAGAAGCCAATCTTTGGATACGGCCCTGATACTTTTGCAGTTGTATTTCCTCAGCAAGACTATGTTGGAAAATACAATGCCTATAATACAACAAATATGATAGTAGACAAATCACACAATATGTATCTACAGATACCGATGAATTCAGGTATTCCTTCTTTAATGGTTTATTTAGGATTAACGGTTTTAATTCTCTATAAAGGATTTGTATATAATCGATCAAATCCGATGTCAGCTTGGAATGCTGCTATTGTACTTTCAGTAATTAGTTATTCTGTTGCAGCTTTCTTTAATGATTCCTCTGTACAATTAAGCAGTGTCTTTTGGATACTTCTTGCTTTATCTGCTTCCTTAACCAAAACAAAGGTTTTAAAGAAATAGATATAATAGTATAAACAATTATGCACCTCTTCACAATTTTCTACTAAATGTTGATAATTGGATGAATAGAGGTGCTTTTTTATTATTTTTTTTTAGCGTATAAAATTTATTATATGTGTAGTTTTTTTAATGCATTTTTAATGACAAGACATTACGATAGTACTATAATATTTGTTAACACATTGTAAATTTTCAGA
>DJWQ01000199.1 GCA_002441045.1 Firmicutes bacterium UBA6226
TTTTTAAGAACAAAAACTCTAAAATAAAGATGCGCGAACTTGCAGAGGTCATGGAGCTTGATCTAAAAAAGAGAATCGAGGATTTATCCTATGGCAATAAAAAGAAAGTCGGTATCGTACAAGGACTTATGCATTCACCTAAACTAATTGTCCTTGATGAACCGACGAGCGGTCTCGACCCATTAATGCAGCAAAAATTCTTCAAAATCATTAAACAAGAGAACCAAAATGGTGCGAGTGTCTTTTTCTCATCGCATATTTTAGCAGAGGTTCAAAGTCTATGTAACCGAGTTGCAATTATAAAAGATGGTCAAATTATAAAAGTGGATGATATCAAGTCCATGAGAGAGGACAACTACAAAAAGGTAACACTAAAAGGTAATCAAATTCCATCTGATCAGTTTATCAACCTTCAAGGTGTAACCAATATTCATCATGTTGATCGCGAACTTAAATTTTTCTATAAAGGAGATATCAATCAATTAACGCATCTCGTCAGTCAAAACAGCCTCAAAGACGTTCTAATAGTAGAACCGACGCTTGAAGAAATCTTCATGCACTATTATCGTTAGGAGGCAAGGATGTTAAATATATTAAAATACGAGATTAAGCTACATTTGAAATCACTCTTTATATGGGGCATCTCATTAATCGTTTTAGCAGTTTTACTTATGATGTTTTATCCAACATTTGGTGACGATGTGGCACTTGTCGATAAGATGCTAGAGAACTATCCAAAAGAGCTTCTACAGGCATTTGGAATGGGTGGACAATTATCACTTGCAACCGTTCCAGGCTACTTTTCATTCGTGTTTGTCTTTCTTCAGCTCATGCTTGCTATACAAGCATCCAATTATGGATTTTCCATCCTATCCGTTGAAGAAAGAGAGCTAACTGCTGACTATTTAATGACCAAACCGGTGTCTAGAAGCGAGATTTATATCTCTAAGTTCTTAGCATCCGTTATCATCATGATCATATCCAGCGGTATTGCAATTGGTGCATCTTTAATCTCAGTAGAAGCGTTCAGAAATGGTCATCCTTATGACCAAGAACGTATGGTTCTTTTACTATTAACTTTATTGCCGTTTTCACTTTTATTTTTATCACTGAGCTTATTTATCTCAACGCTTCTTAAAAAGGTGAAGTCCGTGCTAAGCTTATCACTTGGTTTGTGCTTTGGCCTTTACATCGTGAATAGTGTTCAAACCATCGTTGGAGGCAAATGGGTGAGTGGACTGATTCCATTCCATTATTTTGAACCCAATTACATCCTAGAAAATGGGGCGCTTAATTCTAACTATTTTATGATGTATTTCATTATCGTTGTCGTTTCAATTATCGTTTCCTACAAAACGTATTTGACCAAAGACATTCATTCTGTATAAACAAAGGGGTAAAGTATGCACATATTAAAATGGGAAATCAAAGCACAATTTAAAACATTGCTCATCTGGAGTGTGGTCTTTATCGTCTTAATTTTTATGATGACCTCTGAGTTTTCTGCGTATTATGATAATCCAGAGATGAGCGATGTCCTCGATGCCATGCCAGAAGGGATGCTCAAAGCCTTTTCTATGGAAAACGCTAATTTAACCACCACAACAGGCTATATAAGTTTGGTGGCACTCTACTTTTATATTATGGTAGGCGTTTATGCTGTACTGCTCGGAAATGGCATTATCGCAAAAGAGGAAAGAGATAAAACAGCAGAATATCTACTTACTTTACCAGTTTCTCGAAGGAAGTTATTATTTATAAAATGGCTTGCCGCACTTATTAATACCGTTCTACTTTCACTGGTTATTTTTGCAGCAACCACAGCAGCGATGCAGCCCTATGATCTGGATCGAGCATTTTTTAAATTTTTAACTCAGATTACTGTTTCTTGTTTCATCATCATGTTGATATTCTTATCCATTGGCTATCTTATGGCGAGTGTCTTAAAGCGATATAAAAGTAGTGGTAAACTTTCAGCTGTGTTAGTTTTTATCTTATACCTCGTCAACGTTATTATGGCATTAAGCGATAAGCTTGAGTTTATGAAGTACTTAACACCGTTTAAGTTTTTTGAAGCACAGAAGATACTAAAAGACGGTAACTTTGACACGACTTATCTCATCATTTCAGGTGGCATCGTCCTCGTATCAATGGTAACTGCTTTCATTGTATATCCAAAGCGAGATATAAAAATATGATTTTAAAAACGGCCTTTGGGCTGTTTTTTTTTATTTATCTTAATTTATTTAACGAATAATTGAACCTGCCGACATTATATAATAGATGAAAACTTGAAGGTCATATGTAAAGTATGGGTATAAGAGATTCATGGTTATATAGACATATAAATAGGGCTTCAAACTAAAAAATTGACAACCATATCGGGTTGTCTTTTATGCTTTAAGAAGGGAGTGAAAAAGGGATGTATAAAAAGATCATATTATTGATGTTGTTTTTGATATTGGTTTGTGGTCCGAGTTATTCGGAAGATGAAATACAAATTGAGATTGATGGTGACCCCTTGATACTTGAAATTCCACCTCAGATTGAAGACGGTAGAGCTCTTGTACCTTTTAAAGCAATCTTTGAAGCACTAGGGCTTAATATAAGTTGGAATAACTACTTACGAATTGCAACTGCTTATAATGAAGAAATAAGTGTCTCAATAAAACTTAATGAAAGTTTTGGTAATATTAATGGCGAATTGATCGCACTCGATGTCCCCGGGCAGATAAAAAATGGGCGAACGCTTGTACCATTGAAATTTATTTCAGAAGCATTTGGAAATGAAGTTTCATGGGATCCAGTTAAAAGATTAATTTCAATAAAAAGTGGTTTTAAACCCCTTACTTATACTAATAATTTACCCACTGTAGATTCAAATGAAAAACTGCGTTTATTATTTGAATATGCAGAAAAGTACACACAATATTACGTTCCTCCATCAAATGATTATGTTATCGAAGAAATGCCTTTAGAATCTATAGATGAGCCAGTCGCAGATTTAGCCCCAATAGCAGAGCCAGATCATAGTGATACTAATGTCCAAGTAAATGGTGTCGATGAAGCAGATATAATCAAAACCGATGGCAATCTTATTTATCAGTTAAGAGGCCAAGATATTAAAATTACCGATATTTCTGGTGAACAAATGAAAGTGATATCAACAATTATGTTTGATGATAATTTAAGAGCATCAGAATTTTATCTTTATAAGAATATGCTCATCGTTATCGCTCGGAAGGAAATACCATATGCTATTGAATATCCATCCATAACACCAGCAACAAACGATTTGATAGATGATCCAGATTTTTATCTCTATGATGTACCACCGATTCAATATCCAAGCACCATTCTAAACTCTGTTTTATTCTATGATATATCAATTCCTACTGACCCAAACTTAATTAGAACTTTTGATAATGAAGGTAATTTATTCACCTCAAGAGTAACCGATGGCAAACTTTATATGGTTCAAAATGCTTGGATGTCTTCCTACAATTATTCTAGTGATAACCCAATTCCAGATTTCACTGATACATTAATAGGAAATGGAAAAGATGAAGTAAAAACAATAACAGTGGGCCTTGATGAATTGAAGTATTTCCCAGATTCAATTGAAAGAAGTTTATTAATAACTCTTGGATTTGATTTGGATGCATTAGATAAAAATCCAGATATTAATGTTTTTCTTGGTAATAGCTCAACCGTATATGCAAGTTCAAATACAATGATCGTCGCTATGGAACGCTATCAATACAAATATCAGATGAATTATGATTATTTTGCACCTGTCAATTTGAGATTTACAGATCTATATAAATTTGAGTTAAGTAACGGTACTTTCCAATTTAGTAGTAAAGGAACCGTACCTGGAAATATACTTAATCAGTTTTCTATAGATGCTTATAATGATCAATATAGAGTTGCGACGACATCAGGTGAAACATGGTTGGATAATTCACAAAACAACCTCTATGTCTTTGACTCAAAGATGAATTTAACAGGAAAACTAGAAGGACTGGCACCTGGAGAACGTATCTTTTCAGCTCGATTTGCTGGAGACCGTGCTTATCTTGTAACTTTTAGACAAGTAGATCCGTTTTATGTTATTGATTTAAAAGATGCATCAAGACCTACAATATTGGGATATTTAAAAATACCTGGTTATAGTGACTATCTTCATCCTTATGGTGAAAATTCAGTGATTGGATTTGGAAGAGAAATGATCGATACTGGAAATGGTCAGATGTTAGGCGGTATCAAGATTGCACTATTTGATGTCTCAGATGTTTCTAATCCAGTAGAAAAGAGTAAGATCAGCCTTGGTTCAAGCTATAGTTATACTGAAGTCCTCAACAACCACAAGTCTCTCTTATTTTCTTATGAAAAAAACTTGTTTGCATTACCAGTAACGCTTTACGAAGGTGATAATTATGAAAATAAATTTGTTTTTCAGGGTGCGTACGTTTACATTATTAACCCAGAAGTTGGCTTTATTTTACTTGGAAAGTCCTCTCATTTAACTCAGAAAGAAATCGAAGATAATTCTCTTTATTGGTATGACACTTCTAAGTATGTAAGTCGCATAATTTGGTCAGGTAACAAAATTTATACCGTTTCAAATTATGGTATTAAGAGTCATGACATAAAAACAATGAAAGAAATAGAATTTATGATTTATTAAATTAGTTTCTAATGAATTAATGGGTTATAGTCAATCGATAATGATTGATTATAACCCATTATTATTATTGTTCTTATTATTCAACCATGACGTCAAATTTCTTAACCAACTCAATCGGGTGGTAGGATTGTTTTGCTTTACGAATACCTTCTTTTCCCATGTCTTGCTCTCGATTAACGACACTTGCTCGACCTAAAACTTGATTCACCAATGCATGGTTAATTGCTGTATAAGCGCCTGTAACATCTGCATCCGCTTTCTCAATATGACATAAAAAAGTGTCGTTTTGTATCAGCTCACCAAATGACATCGCTACAGGACGATCATCTAAATAGATGAGACTTCCAATTAAACCCTTCCTCGCATAGCTTTCCCAATGTGTTAAGACGTTCTTTATCCCTGCAAACTCATAGCAAAGATCGTATGTGTCACCACAGCCGTTTGCTGTGCACCAGTTTTGAGCAACGGTAAGTGCATCGTTTGAAGATTCAGGAGTTATGGTTTCAATTCTATATCGATCCACATAGTACTTTCTGAATTGATTCAAATGATTTTTCTTTTTATGATAGGCATTACCTGAAAGCGTTGCTAGCTTTTCTAAATCATAACAGTAATCATAATAATCTTCGGAGGTAGTGATAGTGAGGGTATAGCCAAAAGATTCAAGCTGATCTTTGAACGTCTCACTTATTCGTCTAAATCTAATTGTAATATTTTCTGCTCTAAGTAGGGATAGAAGGGCAATGACGCTATTCTTCAGGGATATTAAGTCTGAATAATTACCAACCGGTTCAGATATCATTCTTTCAAAGACGTTATATGGATGATAAATAAAATAGAGATAACCACCAAGTTCTAAGGTGTGTAGCTCATGACTTTCATGCCATAGATCTTGATTGGTTAGGTTTAAATCATGCACCTTCGAGGTATAGTTTTCGTAGTATTTTATATAATCTTCATAAAGTGCTGGATCATAGGGTTTAATAAGTTCGTTTATATCATTCATCATATTTTTCACCTCAGAGGTTTTATACCCACGATTTATATTTAATTGACT
>DJWQ01000077.1:0-2223 GCA_002441045.1 Firmicutes bacterium UBA6226
GAAAATATTTTTATTGTTTTGAAGGAGATTGCATCATGTACAGAGAATAATACATTAAGTGTTTATTTACGAAGGAGGAGATTAAAATGGTTACTTTAATTGCAGGAAAAAAAGGTTCTGGTAAATCAAAAGAAATCGTTAAAAAGGCAAATGATGAATTGCTTGCATCAAAGGGTAATATGATTTTTATCGACGACGACAACCGTGCGATGTATGATTTACATCACGATATTAGATTTATTAATCTAAGCGAATTTCCAGTGAAAGATTCATGTGAGTTTTTAGGATTTGTATGCGGGTTAATCTCCAATAACTATGATATAGAAAAGATATTTATTGATGGTATCATGAATGCTGTTCAAATGACGGAAACTGAACTTACGAACTGGTTCAGCAAGATCGATGATATTTCTACTGCATTCAACATAGACTTCGTCGTAACACTGAACCATGAAACAGATCTCCCAGAAAAGCTTCAAAGATTTTTGAATTAGAACGTTTGATGAATAGAATATAAATAAAATTTAAATCATATAAAAAACCCATGCCTTTGCATGGGTTTTTAAACGCTGATGTTATAGATTTTTAAGAAATTTCTTACCAAGATATTTTTTTATCGTTTCATTGTCAGTAAACGCATCAATAAAAATTTCTTCACCAGTTTCTTCGAAAATGACACAAATTTCAGCATCGTCCTCTTTGAAAACCTTTGCTACTGTCTCTTCACGAAGTTCTCTGATTTTGTTTTTGTGATGTTTGATTTTTTCAAATTCTTTGACGTATATATATCCTGTAAGGCCGATTATTTTAGTATAGCGATGCATATTGCCCTCCTGCGTTAAAGTTCATACATATTATACATGAAACCTGTAAGAATATCAGCACTAAACGTCATATTTATATAAAGTTTACGATTTGTATCGAATTATTTAAATCTTTTTAAAGGTAGTTTTGTTATAATGAGATTGAGCGCAGAGCAATCTGGAAGGAGATCTAAAAATGAAGCACAACAAGAAAATTATGGTCTGTGTAACCCAACAGAAATCATGTGAGAGATTGATTGATTTTGGGGTTACATTAAGAACAAACGATGCAGATGAGCTCCACGTTATTCATGTTGTTAAAGAAAATTGGAAGTATTTTGGACAGCTTGAGGAAAAGGACGCTTTAGATTATTTGTTTGAAGCATCAAAAAGCAAAGACGCAGCACTGACTGTACTAAAAGCAAAGGATATCGAAAAAACCTTATCTCAGTTTGCAGATAAAAATAAGATCACAGATATTATTATGGGTGAATCCTTTGAAGGAGACGAACAACAAAATATGATTAATAGGCTTCAAGAGCAAATGACAAAAAAAGTGAAATTTTATGTCGTACCACTTAATTTTGAAGAGGAAGCAACACCACTAGTTGCCTTGTAAAATGTATTTATAGTAGAACTTTAACTGCCGTTAAGGTTCTATTTTTTTTAATCTTTTNNATAATGTGTTTTGACAAAAATGCTTTGGCTTGTAAATTTTTGTTTATAAATAAGTTACAAATTCGTTAAAAAGGTTTGAAAATATGTCCTTATGGTTATAATATTGAGGTGAGACAGATAAAAAATTCTGTACATTAAAACAAGGGAGGCTTTCGATGAAAAAGGTACTCAGTATTTTCATGGTTATGATGATGATTTTCTCATTATCGACCGTATCAATGGCTGCAGATGACACGGTTCACTTAACCATTGTACACACCAATGATACACATGCACGTATTCAATCTAGTAGCAGCATTATGGGCTTTGCCAAAATTGCAACTAAAGTAGCCGAACTCCGCGAAGACAATCCGAATCTACTATTAGTAGATGCAGGTGACACTTTCCATGGTCAAACCATTGCAACCTTAAATCAAGGAGAATCAATTACAAGAGTTATGAATGCAATGGGCTATGATGTTATGGTTCCTGGAAATCATGATTTTAACTATGGAAAAGACCGTTTGTTAGAGTTAAAAGGAATGCTCGATTTCCCAATTATTTCAGCTAATATCGAGACAGATAAAGGCACTCACTTCTTACCAGGATTTATAATCAAAGAAGTTGATGGTGTGAAAGTTGGTATTTTTGGTTTAACAACTCCAGAAACCGCTTTCAAAACACATCCCAAAAATGTCGATGGTTTAACTTTTGAAAATCCAATTGAACGCGCTCAAGATATGGTTAATACATTAAGAGATCA
>DJWQ01000077.1:2234-4263 GCA_002441045.1 Firmicutes bacterium UBA6226
GTTGATGGTATTGATTTATTTGTCGATGGTCACTCTCATACAACTAAGCCAAATGGAGAAATGATCAATGATACTTTACTTGTTCAAACTGGTTCATACGACGCTAATCTTGGCGTAGTAGATTTAACTGTCACTGGTGGCAAAGTGGTTACTAGTTCTGCAAAATTAATTACTGCTGCTGAAGCTGCAGATGTTGCAGAAGATCCAGCTGTACTTGAAGTAATTGCAGATGTTCAAGCAGCTAATGATTTAATCACACAAGTTAAAGTAGGCGAAACAAGTGTTAAACTTGAAGGAACTCGTGAACTTGTAAGAACGGGTGAAACGAATTTAGGTAATATTATCACAAATGCTATGTTATATGAAACAGGCGCACAAATTGCGATCACTAACGGTGGTGGTATTAGAGATTCAATTCAAGAAGGCGATATAACAAAGGGTGATGTTATTACAGTTTTACCTTTTGGTAACTATATTATTACACTTGATGTAAAAGGTTCAGATATTATTAAAGCATTAGAAAATGGTGTAACTGATTATCCAGCAGCAAAAGGTGCTTTTCCTCACGTTGCAGGAATTAGCTTTACATTTGATCCTGAAAAACCAGCAATGGAAAGAGTGACTAGCGTCACATTTAATGGCATGCCATTAGATCCTGACAAGTACTATTCTGTAGCTACAAATGACTTTATGGCTGCTGGTGGTGATGAATACACTTCTTTAGGTGCTTCAGCACAAACAGGAGAATACGCTGCATTGGATGAAGCGTTAATTAAATATCTTGAAGTCGTTGACCCTGCAACTGTCCAAGTTGAAGGAAGAGTGAAACTTTACGATCCAAATGCGACAGAAGAACCTGTTGTCACCCCTACAGAGCCAACTCCAGTTGAACCTACACCAACAGAAGAAATGACTTATACAGTGGTTTCTGGTGATGTTCTATGGAAAATTGCAGAAATGTATAATACAACTTGGGAAGCATTAGCTGAATATAATCAACTCGCTAATCCAAATCTTATTTTCCCAGGTGATGTGATTATGATCCCTGCAAACTAATTTAGTTATTTAGAAATTAAGAGGTCTTAAGTATATTTAACTTTTAAACCTGCTTTCTCGAGTGATAAACGCGATTCAGAAAGCAGGTTTTTATGTGTGTAAGTCTCGTAAAGACGCATTTATAGGTCCCTAGACTTTGTATACATATTCCCCCTATTATGATAAAATAAAGTGTTAAGAGAATGATTTATGGAGATTATAATGTTGTATAGAAAATACAGTGAAGCATTAATTGAAAGATTTGGAGAGAAGGTTTACAAATTACCAGTTAACCTACCCATCACTTGTCCCAATAGAGACGGTAGTATTGGTGTCGGCGGGTGTATTTTTTGTGCAGCAGAAGGGACCGGCTTTGAGGCTCAATCTGAAAAATTAAGTGTAAGCGATCAGCTTGCAAAGAACAAAGCGGTTATCATGCCAAAGTATAAAGCAAATAAATTTATCGCCTACTTTCAGAATTATACCAATACCTATATGGCGCTTGAAGCTTTTAAGCAATACATTCTCGAAGCTTGCGAAGAGGACATAGTAGGCATCAGTGTTTCCACAAGACCAGACTGTCTGTCAGAACCTTATCTTGAGTTTCTAAAAGAAGTTGAGGAAAGATTTGGACTTTTAATTGAAGTCGAGCTAGGCTTGCAATCCATTAACATCAATACACTCGAGATTATTAATAGAGGACATGGTCTTGCTGAGTATGTCGAAGCGGTTTTAAAAATTAAATCGTATGGATTCTCAGTCTGTACACACTTAATTGGCAACTTGCCCTGGGATACAGAAAGGGATTTCTACGAAGCGGCTAAACTGATTAATGTATTAGGTGTAGATTCCGTAAAAATACATTCTTTATATATAATAAAAGGGACTGTTCTTGGAGATTGGTACGAGCAGGATGCCTTTGACATGATCACCCCAGATGCATACATAGACAGAGTGGTTCATTTTCTCAGATTATTAAAGCCGACAGTCGTTG
>DJWQ01000138.1 GCA_002441045.1 Firmicutes bacterium UBA6226
CACCTCGCTGGTACTACGATATGCCTCGCGCATTAGAGTACTTTGTAGACATGAAAAGACCCTATTCTAGCATCATGGATGAGTCACTTGATCTCATCGAAAAAGCAATAGAAAAGGGCTATGTTTCAAAGGGAACACAATATTCTGGAAAGGTCCACTTTCCTCTTGAAGAAGGACGTGGAGGGCGTTTTAATACACTGAGAGCACTGAAGATATTAAGAGCCTATCGCCCCATAAAATACCATGAAATTATCTGCTCAGAGTATCAGTTTCCCAAGTGAATCTGTTTGATTGACTGACCGATAAAGGCTTCAATTGCTTGGAGCCTTTTTTCATCCTTTCCAGTCAAGAAGGTATAGGCGACGCCTATCTGTCCAGCGCGCCCACTACGACCGATACGGTGGACGTAATTTTCAGGCTCATCGGGTAAATTATAATTAAACACATGGCTGACGCCCTCAATGTCAAGGCCTCTTGCAGCCACGTCTGTAGCAACCAAATAGCTAAGTTTATTATCTCTAAAAAGCTGCATCACCGCTTCACGTTTGGCTTGTGTTAGTCCGCCATGAAGGGCATCTACATCAAAACCATCCTGTAGCATCTCCTTAGTCAGCGTTTCCACGCCGATTCTTGAGCGACAGAAGATAACTGCTTTTTGCGGATAATTCTGTTTAAAAATCTGCTTAAAGTCATGGTATTTTCTACGGTTAGAGGTAAGTACCACGTATTGATCGATGGCATCCAGTGTGATTTGTTTTCTTGGAGCAGTCATCGCTACAGGATTATTCAAAGCTTTTTCTGCAAAGCGATCCACACTTTGAGATAGCGTCGCTGAAAAACAGAGCGTCTGTCTTTCAGGATTGGTTTGATCGATTATCGCGTAGAGCTCTTCTCTAAAACCAATTTGAAAGAGTTGATCGGCTTCGTCTACAACTAACGTATCTAGGGTACTAAAATTCAGTTTTTCTCTTCTTAAGTAATCTAAAATACGACCGGGGGTACCGATTACCAGCTGTGCTTCACCGCCGTATTTGTGAAGCTGAGCCATGATATCTTGGCCACCATAAGCCGCTAGAAGCTTAACTGGGTAAGCCTGTGTTAACTGCTTTGCCACCGAAGCAATCTGCAAAGCCAATTCTCTCGTGGGTGCAATGACAAGGGCTTGTGTTCTCGAATCCTCAAGGTTAATCCTTTCAAAAATCGGCAGTAAAAATGCCAAGGTTTTCCCCGTACCCGTCTGAGCCTCACCTAACACATCTTTTCCCTTTAACACTTCAGGGATACACATGGCTTGTATCGGCGTTGGGTCGATAATGCCCATCTCTTCAAGGCGTGTCACTAGCATATATGAAAGTCCTAATTTATAAAATGACATAAGAATCTCCTACCATTCATTTGGCTCAGCATGAACAATCATTTGGCTCAACGTGAGCATTCATTTGGCTCTGAATGAGCCTTCATAAGTATGCTATGACTTGACCTAAAAGTCAATTAATCCTTTTTATGCTTTTTTGCATACTCGCTCGCATAGTCGGGGACAAACTTCATCGTATCCATAGGCGGACGGACATAGCCGACATTTTCTTGTCGTTTTGGTAGTTCGATTTTCTTATGTTTAAGTGGCTCATAAGGGATCATGGCGAGCAAATGTGAGATACAGTTGATTCTCGCATTTCGCTTTATGTCTGAATCAATTACATACCAAGGTGAGGTTTCAGTATCCGTGTACTGGAACATCACATCCTTTGCCTTTGAGTACTCAACCCATTTTGAACGCGCTTCTAAATCCATATCACTGAGTTTCCATTGTTTGGTTACGTCGTCGATACGGTCTTGGAATCTTTGTTCCTGTTCCTCATCAGAAACAGAAAACCAATACTTTATCAAGATAATTCCAGAACGGATTAACATATCTTCAAACTCTGGAACGGATTTAAGAAACTCCCAATACTCCTCGTCGGAGCAAAATCCCATAACGCGTTCAACGCCTGCACGATTATACCAGCTTCTATCAAATAGGACAATTTCACCGGCACTTGGCAGATGTGAGACGTATCTTTGAAAATACCACTGTGTTTGCTCTTTTTCTGTAGGCTTTGGTAGAGCAACGACTCGACAGGTTCTAGGGTTTAGGCTTTCAGTGATGCGCTTAATTGCACCGCCTTTACCAGCCGCATCTCTCCCCTCAAACAGAACGACCACTCTCAAGCCTTTATAAACCACCCATTCTTGTAGCTTCACAAGTTCGACTTGTAAGTGTTCCAGCCTTTTTTCATAGAGTTCTTTCGTCAGTTTCATTTAACACCTCGTACTTTCTCTTTTTGTTTTCATACATCTTTTGATCAGCAATTCGATAAGCCTCTTTAAGGTTATCTCTCGATTGGCAAAGCTCGTAACCGATGGAAATCGACAGCCATTCTTGCGGTTCAAGGGTTTGATTGAGCTTTTCAAGTTGACTTTCAACTCTAAGTAAAATTTCTAAAGCACCTTGTTCGTCGCACTCTTGTGCGATGGCACAAAACTCATCGCCGCCCACACGTGCGAGTACATCATAGGCTCTCAAACTTTTATGTAGGACGTCTGCAGTTTCTTTAATTTGAATATCTCCTGCTGCATGTCCTAATCGATCGTTAACACGCTTGAGTCCATCAATATCTGCAATAAACAGACACACTGGAAAGCCCAAATGACCTTGGAACACATGATCGAGCTTTCGTCGGTTATAAACGCCTGTCAACGCATCGTGTGAACTTTCTTGGGAGAGTTTTTCAATCTCCTTCTGATACAGAATCTCTCTTTCACATAATACCTGCATTAATAAAGCAATCAAGACCAACATCCCAGCACGTAGAATGACGGTTAATTCAATTTCACCTACGATTAACCACTCAAGAAGGATATGATAGATGCCAAAGACGATACCGAGTATCGTGGTGGTTTGTAACTGCCACAAGGCTGATAAAGCAATGGGCAGATAAAAAAGATGCGTATAGAGTCGGTCGGTCTTAAAGACAAACGCAAAAAGAGTAGACATCATCAATGTGACAACTACAAGAAAAACGAGCTTAGAACCCCGACTGATTCTCTTAAGTTTTTGTCCATTTGAATTTTGCCTACTCATACATCA
>DJWQ01000123.1:0-3055 GCA_002441045.1 Firmicutes bacterium UBA6226
TAATGCTTTTTATCATTTTAGGTTAGTTTTTCCATAAGTATATTTAGAGGGAAGCTATTTGATAAAAGTTTTTACACAAGGATATTGACACTACCCATGGACGTTGGGCATCCGAGATGGGCAAGTTTTTATTCTTCTCATAAAAATATCTAATTCCTCATTCTTAACGCACATGTATTCTCTTTGCATTTCGCCGATCAAGCATTTCATACAACGGATGTGTTTTCCCGACGTCACCCAGCCTTAAGGCGATGGCCAAGCCTTACATAGCTCTTATGTTAAGCTTGGGCGAGCCGGCCGCGACTGCGGTTAGGCTGGGGAATGTGGCGCGGCATTCCCCAGAGCTCTTCTCTCCCGCGCCCTCGCGGAAAAACTGGGTTAGGCGATCGTGGCCTATAAATGTTTATAATTTTGAGCTTCATCGGCACACCTCTTCCTCAGCTCTTTTATATGTTTTCTAAATGGGTTGTTCCAACCCTTTAGGCAAAGTAAAGGCATATACTCTTTAATTAATTCGGCTTCAACTTTTTTTAAGTCGGCGGCACCTATAGAACAAGCCCCTATATCAAGATTAACCCTCATCCACGCAGTAATCTTTTCTTCATCCTCAGGTTTAAAACAATAACATCTAAAGTTTGATTCAGAAGGGCCTGTCCCTCTTGGAATGGCTCTTAATGAAAACTTCTCTTTAAAAACTGCACCAATAGATCGTCTTAAGGTAGAGAAGCCTGTGTTCTTTGATTCAAAGTGATCATTGAATTCACGATTATATAGATTACTGGACATTCCGATATAGATTAATCCATTCGCTCCAATACCATTGCCTAAAAATTCGACCCCTGGCTTTAAGAAGATTGCGTAGATTCCAGATTTCTGGGGCACCTGAATTTCTGAAAATGCAACTCTGGATTTTAACAATTCATTCATAATCTGATTGGAATTCATATGATCTCTCCTTATTAATATTTGGCCATGTCGCCTAACGAATGTGCATTACCGACGTCCCCGAGCCCTAAGGCGAAGGCCGAACCTTACATAGCTCTTATGTTAGGTTCGGGCGAGACGGGTCCTGCTGGTCTTGGGCTCGGGGATGTGGCGCACTCACCCCAAACCCCTGCCTACGCGCCCAGCGCGGTAATGTTAGGTTAGCCGATGTGCATATTCTTATAGTTTTATTTTATTCAATTCGTTTATATAAATTGGATCAGAGATTCTTTGGATAATTTCTGTTCTCAGTCTATCTCTAAGAGGAGCTTTTACTTTCTTGCAGTTGATAAGATCATATGCTATTAAGAATTTACCTAGAGGATAAACCCTTATTTCTTCCTTGCCATGCAATATATATAACTTATCCGCAGGACTTAGTGGCTGCTTGATTCTAAATTCATTAAGATGATTAATAATCCTTATTGCATCCATTTGGGCTGTCTCAAATAATGTTTTTTCCAAAAACCTAAACTGTGTGTTTAAATCACGTATTCGTGGAACAACTGCTGCAACTTGTCTTGAAATAAAGCTTGAGTACTTCCAAATATTCGGAGACTTATTAACCAATTTAGCTAACTGCAAATTAGAACCATATTTCGCAAGCAACCAAACGGAAGCTAAAAAATTATTAGGCGAATGTGCAGCTGACATCAGAGCTAGCTCAACAATTTCTTTTCTAAGCACAGATTGTGCGGAAATCTCCCATTCAACTAAAGTCTTGGCTGTAGAAAATATAGCGGTATCATCAAAACAATGCTTACTCAAATAAAAATTTCTAATTTGTTCAAACCTTTTTTTATTAGGCCCTAAATCAGTAAAATATCTCAGTATATTACTACGCATATCAGGATTATTTTTTAATAACTCCAGTGTATATTTCTCAAGAAAGGTGTCCTTTGTTTTACCTGATATAGAAAAATACCTGTTGTATACTTTCTCCCATCTACCTACATGGGGTCTATTTAGAAATTTCTTGAACCTTCTTCTTATTAGTTTTTTTTCATCCTCAATTGGTATGTCTTTAGAAGTTAGCCGATTTACCTTTTTTGACATAATGTTTAGATATCTATTCTCATCAGGCAAAAAATAATCTTTGGCTTCAGCGGAGGATAAAATCTTAGTCTTCCCTATATTTAATCTCAACCCTCTAGTCAATAAAAGTTCGTCGAGACCTCTTAAAATATCCTTTGCTTGATCAATATCATTGACTGCAAAATCTATGTCATCCATCCATCTGACAAAGTTTCCATTTGTATACTTGTCAAGGTATTTGTCTATCTCAAATAAAAAGGCATGTCCAAGAATTCTTGGAGCATCAAAGTTTACTTGAGGTAAACCAAATCCCGACAAAGGTAAATAATCAGGTTTCCATATAAAATAATCAAGCATGTAGAATAGGAAATCTAATAAGCACTCATCAAATTGACCAAAACTAGATAAAACGTTCCTTAATTGATTAAAAGATATGTAATCATAAAAATTAGCAATATCAGTAACCACAATATAATTAAAGGTACTGCTAAATTCATATATTCTTTTTTGAAAAGCTGGCCATAGTTCCCACCAAACATACGGGAATGATTCATCAATTTCCGATTCATTCTTTGGTGTCCCATGACTTCTACTATAATACGCCCTCTCTGAAACAGATGCATTTTTAATTAGTGGAGCCATGTTTTCGACTATTGTTTGCAATATTAACGCATCTTCAGGTGTAGGTATTTGTATATGCCGACAAATACCATACTTCTTTTCTAGCCTTATAATTAACGGAGGTTTTGGTCTATATTTTCCATCAATTATTTGTTGTTGGATTATTGTTGAGAGTTGTTTTCTATTGCGATGGAAATCGTAATAATCATGCAAATCAAGTAAATTTTGACTCCTCATACCTACTTTAACGTATCTTTGCCAGACTTTATCCATTAACTTCAAATTAAACGCTGATTCAAGAGTTATCTTTCTTTCGTCTAGTCTTGGGGTATGAATCGTTGTCATAATTCACTTTCTCTCAATATGCATGTCGACTAACGGGGCGCGGGTTTTGCGAAGGGGTCGCGTAGCGCAC
>DJWQ01000123.1:3064-3613 GCA_002441045.1 Firmicutes bacterium UBA6226
ATGGGCGGGAAGCTTATGAGCGAGCGAATTTCCCGCCCATCTCGTTCACAAACGACAATGTCGTTTTTTGTTCAGTTTCGGAGGGATAGACGACTATGTCGGATATACCTTCCTACAGAATAACTGCTTTCATCTTCCTGAAAAATTTGGTCTAAAGGATTTCTTATTCTCATAAAATCTTTGTTGCTTACATGGGTATATATCTCGGTCGTTTTAGAACTTTTAGGTCCTAATTGCTTTATGCTTTAGGTTATCAATTGAGGAGAGGATCGCTACAATTTCTTCCTTGCTTAAAATTATGGCTGGGATTGCTTCGACGTTTCCTTACTCAGTTCGGAACGCCTTACAATCTCCTAGGTATATTTAAGTCCTGACCTGTCCTTCTCCCATGATAATATATTTATAAGTGGTAAGTTCTTTCAATCCCATGGGACCGCGGGCGAGAAGCTTTTGCGTGGAAATACCTATTTCGGCGCCAAACCCGTACTGATAGCCATCAGTAAAGCGGGTGGAAGCGGTTACGTACACTGCGGCGGCATCTACTTCCCG
>DJWQ01000072.1 GCA_002441045.1 Firmicutes bacterium UBA6226
GGAGGTGACTGAATGGACGACTGGAAAAAAACGGCTAAAAAAATGTATAAGCATCATCAAGCATATAAAAAAATCGCAGAGTGTGTTGGTAAACCGGAAGATGAAGTTAGATCATATTTAAAAAGTGAACGAGAAAAGGAAAAGTCTAAAGATAAAACAAAGACTAAACCAGACAAGTTTACGGTGTTCGAAAATTTAGCTCCAACAACACACATTCAAGAGTGGAGTGGTAATCAGGTTCTCTCGTTTGGTTTAATCAGTGACACGCATATCAATTCTAAATACACTCAGCTTACATATCTTCAAAAATTTTATGAAATTTGTTCTCAGAGAGGAATCAAAAATATCTATCATGTTGGGGACATCGATGAAGGTGAACAAATGCGTACTGGCCATCAGTATGAATGTTACACACAAGGTGCTGATGATCATATAAGCGAGATTGTAGCTAACTATCCTTGTCTTGATGAAATCGTAACACATTTTATCACTGGAAATCACGACTCTAGTATTTATAAAAGATGTGGCGTTGACATTGGCGAGATCATCGCCATGAAACGGAAAGACATGAAATATCTTGGAAGAGACTGCGCAAGGATTGAGATTACTCCAAATTGTATTCTTGAATTGCGACATCCTTGGGATGGAACGGCTTATGCGTTGTCTTATAAACCACAAAAAATGATCGACGGAATGGAAGCAGATAGTAAACCTAATATTCTAGCCATTGGTCACTACCATAAACTTGAATATTTATTTTATAGAAATGTGCATTGTTTTCAGGCTGGATGCTTTCAAACACAAACACCATTCACAAGAGGAAAAGGAATTAGCGTTCATCTTGGGGGATGGATCATAACTGTCGAGGTTGATAAAAGAGGTTATGTTCAGAGGATCGTACCTGAAATGATTCCTTTTTATAAAGGCATTAACTCAGATTACAAAAACTGGAACCAAAGTTCAAATGATTAGAACATATTCTGATCTATCCAGACTAAATACTTTCGAAGATCGATATCAGTATCTAAAGCTGAATGGAGCTGTGGGAGAAGAGACCTTCGGATTTGATAGATTCATCAATCAGAACTTTTATAAATCGCCCGAATGGAAAGCCGTTCGGGATTTTGTAATTGTGAGAGATAACGGTTGTGATCTTGGTGTAGAGGGTTATGAGATCCGAGGAAAGATATTCATCCATCATATGAATCCGATTCTACCAAAAGATATCGAGACTCGAAGCGAGTTTCTATTAGATCCAGAATATTTAATCTCCACCACACACCCAACTCATAACGCGATTCACTATGGCGATGAAAGTTTATTGATTCAAATACCGATTGAACGAAGCAAAAATGATACTTGCCCATGGAGGCATAAATAAAAAAGGAGAATTATTATGGAGAGCATACTAACGTCAATTAAGAAGATGCTCGGAATTGCGGAAGAGTATACACACTTCGACGCGGATCTTATTATGCACATCAATTCCGTATTATCAATATTAACCCAGATTGGTGTCGGTCCCTCCGAAGGTTTTTTGATCGAAGATGAAGTTGCCACATGGACAGATTTTATTCCTGTCGATTCTAGATTGGAATTTGTAAAGTCTTACACTTATATGAAAGTCAAACTTCTCTTTGATCCACCTCTTAGCTCTGCTGTAATGGAGTCTACAAATCGAATGACTTCTGAGCTTGAGTGGAGAATTCAAGTAGCAGCCGACCCCATAGAACCTGAAGAGGAGGTAATCCAAAATGAATAATAATTATTTAACTCATTACGGTATTTTAGGAATGAGATGGGGTGTACAAAGGAGCCCTGCAGGTCGAACTATGTTCACAACAAAAAGACAATTGGCCGTTGATAAACGTGATTTAGAAAAGCTTAATAGTGGACGACATTTTAGCGTGGGTTTTACTAAAAAACGACAAGCAGCATACGACAAAAGAGATAAAGCTATTTTGGAAAAAAGGATCGAAAACAACGAAAGAAAAATAACCAATAAGACTGCAAAAGAAGCGGCTAAGAAAAAACCATCAGTTAAAGAGATGTCTGATGAAGAACTTAGAAAAGTTGTGAATCGGCTTCAGATGGAACGACAGTATTCCCAATTATCCGAAAGCAGTGTTAGTAAAGGAAAAGAGTACGCACAAAAGATTATCAAAGCTGGAACCACTGTTGCGGCTGTTACTACTACAGCTCTTACTCTTTATAACAATGCTGAAAAAATCAAGAAGATCATTACAAAAGGATAAGGAGGATAATTTATGGCATTATCAAACACTGCCGTTCCGAAATATTACGGCATGTTTAGAGATGCCGTTATCCGAGGAGAAATTCCGGTATGCAAAGAAATCTCAATGGAAATGAATCGTATCGACGATTTGATTGCTAATCCCGGAGTTTACTACGATGATCAAGCTGTCGAAGGATGGATAAAATATTGCGAGGCCGAACTAACTTTAACCGATGGTTCCGATTTGCATTTGCTGGATAGTTTTAAATTATGGGGCGAGCAACTATTTGGATGGTACTACTTTGTTGAAAGAAGCGTGTACGAGCCGAATTCCGACGGTCATGGCGGACATTATATAAAGAAAACTATTAAGAAACGTCTAATCAACAAACAGTATCTTATTGTCGGAAGAGGCGCAGCTAAGACGATGTATGGTTCGACTATTCAGAGTTATTTTATAAATGTCGATACATCGACCACACAGCAAGTTACGACAGCCC
>DJWQ01000068.1 GCA_002441045.1 Firmicutes bacterium UBA6226
GATAGGATTGCTGTCATTATGGATGGTGAAATAAAAGCGATGGGAACACTTGATGAAATCTATAAGTTAACAGGAAAAGGCAATTTGGACGATGCCTTCTTCAACCTTTATGAAACATCAGGAGGGCAGATGCATGTTTAAATCACTGATTATAATTATGAAAAAAGAGCTTCGTCGCGTATTCACCGATCGAAGATTAATTCTTACGAACTTCATACTACCAATGGTAAGTATCGCTGTGATCTATTCCATTATGGGAATGATGATCAGCAAGACAAATAATGATATTGAATCGCATGTCACTACCATAGCAGCTGTTAACGTTCCAGCTGAAATAGGTGCTTTAATTGATGCAGATCCAACAATGGTTTATACTTCTGTTGATTTTTCTAAAACCGAAGCAGAAGCTTTGCTAAGAGATGATGTGTATGATTTTTATCTTTATTTTGAACCAGATTTTGAGGCGAAACTAGAAGCTTTCGATGGTACGAATCTGCCTATAGTTGAGGGACTTTATTCACCTAAAAGTGATGTAAGTATTGAAGCAAGTTATAAAATAGGCAGTCTATTTGAAGTCTATCGAAATCAAGTTTTAGCAGACCGTCTAGGTGGCGAATCATTTTTAAGTGTATTCTCCTTATCGACATCTGAAATTATGATTCCTGAAGAGAACAAAGGGATTGACAGAGGGATCGCATATCTAATACCAATGTTAGTTTCAATCTTTATCTTTGCAGGCGCAATGGGGATCGGCATGGATTCAATCGCAGGTGAAAAGGAACGTGGTACGATAGCAACAATGCTACTTACACCAGTTGATCGAGGCATGATTATCGGCGGTAAGGTACTGAGCTTAGCGGTAGTTGCTTTAATTTCTACACTTTCATCGTTTATTGGTGTTATTATCTCCATTCCATTTAGTGCGAACTTCCTTTCTTCTGGCGGTTCATTTGATATGTCACAGTTTGCATTAGGCGGCGCTGAACTAATGATGTTCTTCATTTGTATGATTGGTCTTGTGGGGATGTATGTAACAATTATTTCAGTTTTATCTATGATTGCTAACTCGGTTAAAGAAGCTGGCGCTTATATTACACCAGCATATATGGTAGTTATGATTACTGGATTTTTAAATATGTTTGGCAGTAGCGATGTCAGTGGCATTAATTACTATATTCCAGTTTACAACAACATCGTCAATATGAAGCAAATTCTACTTGGTGATGGGAACTGGGGAATGGTAATGATTTCATTTGCAACCTCAGCGGTGATTACACTTGCACTTTTAGTGGTGGCTAGAAAATTGATTCATAAGGAACGCGTGGTATTTCCTTCGTAAAAATCATTAAATTTAAAATGCCCTATGCTATATTAATGTNNACATTAATATAGCATAGGGCATTTTCGTTACATAGATTATACTCAATCATCAATCGTTTAGCACTTCATAGTATATTGTTTTTACCTTAGCGTTTTATAATTTGTTCAACAATGTTCTATTTTGCTCAAACTTGATCTTCTTAAACGTATTTTGGTTAAAGAATTGACAGGTAGTCTTAAATTTTATATTATATGCTTGTACATACAAATGTTTAGGAGTTGTTTATGAACAAAGTAAATCGATGTTGCTTGTATTTTGCTTCTAGCCGTCTCAATCGCAATATTGCAAAATTGGCTGAAGAGGCTTTTTTACCACTTGGTTTTTCACCGACATATGCTTATTTATTGATGGCATTATATGAACATCAATCTATGACTTCAAAGGCTTTGGCGGAAGAATTATTTATAACGCAATCTACACTTACTAGGTTAGTAGATAAGCTTGTGCTGCAAGGGTATGTAAAAAGAGAACACTCTGGACGGAGTAGTATTTTAGAACTGACGGAAAAGGGTGTGAACATTCAAGAGCAGATACAAAAGCAATGGCGAAAGTTGTATCACGCTTATTCAGAAATAATTGGGTACGATGAAGGTGAAGCGTTGGTGAAGCAATTGCATCACTTCTCAGATCAATTGGAAAATAAGTAAATGTGGAGGAATAAGGATGAACTTGATTATTGAGAACATGTACAGAAGAAAAAGCGTCAGAAGATTTACAGAAAAACAGTTAAGTGATGAAGAGATTATAACGATTGTTGAAGCGGGCATTCAAGCGCCAAGTGGTCATAATGCACAATCGGCATATTATACCATCGTTCAAGATCGAGATTTAATAGAAAAAATGAATCAAATGGCAAAAGCAGAAATGCAAAAGTCAGAAGTGGACTGGATTAAAAAGTTTGGTGCCAGTGAACGCTATCATTTACTTCATAATGCGCCTACAGTGATTATCGTCTCTGCAAAAGATGATGCTTATTCTCCAGTGGAGGACAGTAGTGCGGCGATTCAAAATATGCTATTAGCGGCAACGAGCCTCGGTATTGGTTCAGTTTGGATTGGTTTAATCAAATTCTTCCTTCATTTAGATGAAGCAAGAGAAATGTTAAACATCAAAGAAGGCTATACACCATTATTTGCAGTTTGCTTCGGTTATGAAAATATCGAAGTTGCAGGTTCTAAGCCAATTAAGAAAACGGATGTATATGAGTGGATTCGATAATTAATTTGACACATGCATTTGGTTAAGAAATTGTCAAATTTCTATTTACAGATGTAGCAGACTTACTTAAAATGTAAAAAGGAGGCGAAATGCTATGTTGAATTTATATATCGTAAGACACGGACAAACTGAATGGAATTTAGAGCGCAGATTTCAAGGTTGGTTGGACTCACCATTAACTGAGCATGGTGTCGAAAGTGCAAAGCAACTTAAACAGCATTTGAAACCACATCGGTTTCATCATTGTGTCAGTTCACCGAGTCCACGTGCTTCTCGCACGATGGAGTTGATTCTTTCAGAACATCACGGTGGGTATAAAACAGATGAGCGACTCCGCGAAATAAATCTTGGTCCTTGGCAAGGCATGAAACATGAGGAAATCGAAGTTCAATTCCCTGAACAATTAGAGATCTTTTACAATCATCCTGAAAACTTTTGGCTATCAGATGCGGAGACGTATCATGACGTCTATGAACGTGTAAATGGTTTTTTGAATGAACAGGTGACTACCGCGACGAAAAAATCAGAGCCACACAATGTCCTTGTTGTAACACATGGGGTTACACTGATGATGTTCCAGTTAATTATGGATGGTAAACCACTAAAAGAGCTAAGTGAGTATACCGTTGCGCCAAATACACAGGTGCATCATTATACCTATCATGAGGATCGCTTTTCAAAAAAAGTAGTCGATTAAATTAATTAATTTTATAATTAAAATGCTTAAAATAACTAAGTAAATGGTGTAAATAGTTGTTTTAGAAACTATACAATTTACCTGTTATCTTGCTATACTAAAGGCGAACAAATGACTTGGAGGCGTTTATGAAACCATTATCAAGCAAAAATTTAGCGATAGAAGAATCGATGACCTTAGCGATTACCGCTAAAGCGAAACAATTAAAAGAGAGCGGTGTCAATATTGTGAGCTTCGGAGCAGGCGAGCCGGATTTTAACACACCTAAAAACATCAGAGACTATGCAATTAAGCGTATTGAAATGGGCGGCAACGGCTATACAGCAGCATCTGGTTTAGTAGAACTCAAACAAGCTGTATGTGATAAGCTCAAACGCGATAATCATCTTGAATATAAACCAAATCAAATCGTTATTTCTTCTGGTGCAAAGCATTCATTATTCAATGCACTTCAAGCGATTTGTAATCCTGGCGATGAAATCATCATTCCATCACCTTACTGGGTTAGTTACTATGAGCTGACAAAAATGGCCGATGGCGTTCCAGTTTTAGTTGAAGGCAGTGCGGCAAACTCGTTTAAAGTGACTGTTGAACAGTTAGAAGCAGCTGTAACAGATAAAACGAAGGGCTTGTTAATTAACAGTCCCAATAACCCGACGGGTGCTGTGTATTCTCGTGAAGAGCTTATGGCAATTGGTGCATTTGCAGCGAAGCACGATTTATACATCATCTCAGATGAAATTTACGAAAAACTCATCTATGGAGAGACGCACGTTAGCATCGCGAGCTTATCCGAAGATTTATACGAAAGAACCATCGTGATCAACGGTTTAAGTAAAGCGTATGCGATGACGGGCTGGAGAATTGGTTATACAGCATGTTCATTAGCGATTACGAAGGTAATGAGTAACGTTCAATCACATGCGACTTCAAATGCAAATACCATTGCTCAATACGCTGGTATTGAAGCTCTAAACGGCGATCAAACTACCATCGAAGAGATGCGAGTAGCATTTGATGAAAGACGCCAATACATGGTTAAAACCATCGGTGAAATGCCAAATGTATCTTGTGTAGAGCCTAAAGGCGCATTTTACGTTATGGTAGACATCTCTTATTTCAAAGGAAAGAGCATCGACGGCGTGTTGATTAAGGATTCACTTGATCTCGCTGCAGTATTAATCGATAAAGCAAACATCGCTGTTATCCCTGGTATCGCATTTGGTGTGGATGATTACATCCGTTTGTCTTATGCGACAAGCATGGAGAATATCGTGGAAGGCTTGAAGCGATTAGAGGCTTTTGCTAAATTGTTTTAATGGTTAATCAAAAGTCCTACTATTAAGTTCTCTGGACGACCGGTCCTCGGCTATGCCTGTGGAGCGTCCGACGAACTTAATAGTAGGACTTTTTTATTACTTAAAATCATTTGAGCTGTGAAATAGAAACCACCCACTACAACCTTCTCTGGGCGACCGGTCCTCGGCTATGCCTGCGGAGCGCCCGACGAAGGTTGTAGTGGGTGGTTTCTTTGGTGTTGTAGATCAAAATTGTGAGTGGAGAGAGTGTATTATCATTTACTTACGTACAAAGTAATCATATTGCCTCATTAGAAAGTTATATAACCCTCGTCGGACGCTCCGCAGGCGAAGCCGAGGACCGGTCGGCCAGAGAGGGTTATATGACTTTCTAATGGAAGTGAGAAAAATATCTTTAGGTGCACTAAAAATTGATAACGCCGTACTATGTTNNTTCTTTGGTGTTGTAGATCAAAATTACTGTAGTAATATGTAAAAAATTTGTGAGCAATAAAAAAAGTATATCTTTGTGATAATATATAATTAAGAACTAAATATATTAAAGGAGAAAAAATTTGAGTATTTTTAAGAGAAATTTTGAGAAAGTAGTCATAGCAATATTCTTTTTCATAATTCTAATATTTGCAGCGCTTTATTATCAAACTTATAATGAATTGAAAAACTCTGTAAATGTGAACTTACAGAATGAAGAGAAAATTGCTGAAGTATCTAATAATTTGACAAAAAGTGAAACTCAGATAAGAGAGTTAAAGATGAACTTAATAAGCAAATCAGATGAAATTGTGCAATTAAATTTAAAAATTTCAAATTATGAAGATGACTTGAATGAAGCCATTACATATATTAAAGCGTTAGTTGAAGAAGTTAACAAAGAAAAAGCACGTAATATTCCAAGTGGTTATTATAATACTAAGTACAATAACTATTCCAATAATGTTCAAGGCTTATCGGAATATTTAACATATGGCTTTGAACTCCCAACTTCCTATGTATTAAATGTATTTGATTGTAGTGAGTCTGCTGCATATTTGGAATGGTCATTAGAGCAAATGGGATTTGATTCTAAAATCGTGATAGGGCAAGCACCTTTTGATAGTAGCACATATCATGCTTGGGTGATTGTATATACCAATGATGGCTATAGAACCGCTATTGAAGCTACTTCACTAACGAATGGCTTAGAGAAATGGGAAGATCGTATTGCTAGTCTATTTACGAATACAGCTCGAGGTGTCATATACTATGATGAAAATAATGCTGTCTCGAAAAAGTATTACTATTCTTATGAAGCTGAGTTTGAAGATATTTATGAGGCGATAGAGGCAACAAATTTTGAGGAATGGAATTGGTGGGCAGGTGTTTGGGGATTGAATTAGTTTATATATAGATGAAGACACGCCTATAAAAACGCGTCAGACGCTCCACAGGCGTAGCCGAGGACCGGTCGGCCAGAGCGGAATTATAGGCGTGTCTTCTATTGCTATAAACTTTATTGTGTTTAGTGATGAATTAGTAATCCATTCATAAAATTGATAACGCCGTACTATGTTCAGCCAAGCCAGTTTGTGATAATATTAAATAAGTGTAAATAAACTGATTTGGAGAATTATTATGACTATTAAGAGACAAAAACTTGAGCATTTGTTACTTGTTGCGATATTTACGACATTCATGGGGCAGATTTATGTGATGCCTTTTGGATCGGGATTCCGGCTGACCTTTGCTGTTGTCGTGCTTAATATTCTAATGCTTACCTTTAATGAAATAGAAC
>DJWQ01000125.1 GCA_002441045.1 Firmicutes bacterium UBA6226
ATACGATTAATTTTTAGAAATAAATGTGCATTTTGTTACAACCGTGTAACATTTTTTATATATCTCAGCTCCCGTTTGCATAATGATACAAACCTAACTAAATCGTTGAAATTGTCCACTTTTTTTGAAATATGCATCACTAGATGCACAAAACTATAACAATTGATTCACATAATTATTACTTCCTTATAATTATTTATCCACTGAATTTATATTCTTATTTGACAACTTTATAAACTGCAAGCGAGTGTCACATAAATTGCAAAATTCCGAATTAAACAATTTGCAATTTTGCTTTCAAAATCTTTCAAATACAACTGGCGTGGATAGCTTTTATCCCATTTGTGGCAGTTTTTCATTAACCTCTTGCAAATAAAAATAGGTCAATTTAAAGCATATATAATAGAAGAAAACCGTCATCATTTTACTGAGGGTAAACATTCATATGCAATGATAATTTCACACGTATTTTGTATATCCTTAGAATAATTTAGTCTATATGTTTAAAAGTTTCACTCTGATGCTATAATAGTAATAATATTTTGATATTTATTTGAATAAGAAAGGATTATATATGAAAATTCAAGAACATAACAACGATAAAATAAATCGAATGGCGAAGCGTGCTGCTTTGGCTTCAGGGAAAAAAACCTGTTCACTCGTTCTAAAGAATTGTAAAATCATCAATGTATTTAATGGCAAAATCATAGAATCCAATATTGCTATCGACCATGGAAAAATAATCGGTATAGGGAATTACGAAGGTGAGAACGTCGTCGATTTGGCTGGGAAGTATGTCGCCCCTGGTTTAATTGACTCCCATATGCATATGGAGT
Organism: Firmicutes bacterium UBA6226; assembly: GCA_002441045.1. The sequence continues at coordinate 837 of DJWQ01000125.1, forward strand.
CTACACTCGTTACACCTGAGCAAATGTCTAGAATCATCGTACCAAGAGGTACAACTACAGTTATCGCCGATCCCCATGAAATAGCAAACGTTTCGGGAATTGAAGGTATCAAATATATGATCGATGCAACAGAAAATACAGCACTTAATGCTTTTTTCATGCTGCCCTCATGCGTGCCTGCGACACCATATGAAAACTCTGGTTATATATTAGAAAGAAAAGAGCTTTCAGAGCTTATTGACAACCCTATTGTTCTCGGGCTCGGAGAGGTTATGGATTACCCTAGCGTCATTAACGGCAATCTACCAATGCTAGAAAAGCTTGAAATGGCAGATCGAATGATTATTGATGGCCATGGACCTAACCTAACCGGGAAAGATTTGAACGCATATATGATCAATGGTATACGAACAGATCATGAATGTACCACTTTAGAAGAGATGGAAGAAAGAATCGGATTAGGAATGTATGTTGCGATTCGAGAAGGTACTGCTGCAAGAAATCTTGATGTTTTGATTAAAGGAGTGAATACGCACAGCAAGCAACAGTGCATGTTTTGTACCGACGATAAGCACCCTGAGGATATACTCCAAAACGGGCATATAGATTATAACGTGAAGCGCGCGATTTCACTGGGGATTGACCCTATTACAGCGATTCAAATGGCAACTATCAATCCCGCTAGATGCTATAATCTTAGGGATATCGGTGCCATCGCACCTGGATATGATGCAGATCTAATTGTCTTTGATACCTTTGAAAACTTCGATATCGAAATGGTTTATAAAAAAGGCTACCTCGTGGCAAAAAATAAAAAAGCACTGTTTGAGACCACCTCAATTGATAGTAAGCGTGTTGAAGACACAGTTAAAATTAAGTCGATTGAGCCTGAAAGGCTTAAACTTCATCTTGACAGTGATGTGGCAAATGTCATAAGAATCACACCTGGGTCTATCGTTACTGAACACGTCGTTCGAAGAGTCTACATTGATGTCGATGGAAACTTTATCTCCAATAAACATCTAGACATTGCGAAAATTGCTGTTATAGAGAGACATGGAAAGACGAATAACGTTGGCATCGGACTCGTTGAAAACTTCCACATTAAAGGCGGTGCAATCGCAACAACTATTGCACATGACTCACATAACATCATCGTCCTTGGTGACAACGATGAAGATATGGCTTTAGCTGTTAATGAGCTCGTTAGACTTCAAGGTGGAATTACAATTGCTTCAAAAGGAAAGGTTTTAGACGCATTGGCTTTACCAATCGCTGGACTTATGTCAAATGAGAGTATGGAGTTTGTCGCTGAAAAGCTCAGTCAATTAAGAGCTTTAGCACGTACTGAACTTGGTATTCCTGAAGCTCTTGAACCATTTATGACATTGAGTTTTCTAGCATTGCCTGTTATTCCTGAGCTTAAAATCACCGATCGTGGTTATTTCGATGTAGGCAAATTTAATTTTATCAATGTTTCTGAAATTATCGAATGATATTTTATGTTAACCTGTTTTAAAAGAAATTTAATGGGTATCATAATTAATAGCAAAGCATGGAAAACCATGTGACGCAAAGCTAAAGGGTCTAAATATAGTGTTTGAAAATGAGTAACTCTCTAAAGAGCATTTAGACGATTATTTATCATCATTATATAAGATCGCCAGCTACCAAAAAACTTTTCGGAATCATAGCAAAGCATGCGAAAACATGTGGCGCAAAACTAGAAGGGCCTAACCTTATATTATCTATTAGAATTAATTCAGATTATTAATTCAATTAATAGCTAATAATTTGTTTATAAATACACATTTATTTATAAATTAAGTATGGCAGCCAGTTACCGAGAAAAGTTTTTTTGCGCGTTTCAATAGCTAGTATAGCAAATAAGGTGGAGATGCCTAACTTTAACGTTGGACATTTCCACCTCTTTTAATTTAAGCATTTAACTTAACATGACTTTTCTGTTCAATGATGTGATGATAACGTTCAAAGGCCTTACCAACCGCATCATCCCAAGACAAATATATCTGATCTGCTGCATTTTCACCAATGCTTTTAAGTCGTGTATGGTCAGCACACGCAAGCAAGATCTCACTAGCCATGCTTTCTACAGTCTCGTCTATTAATATGCCTGTGATATTATGTTGAATTTTTTCTGAAGCACAGCTACCTTCAATTAATAGCGAAGGACAACCACATGCAGCTGCTTCTCTAACCACTATTCCATTGGTATCATAAGTTGATGGGAATAAAAATAAATTTGCTATTGAAAAATAGCTTCTCAAATGTTCTCGATCGTGTATCGCACCAGTAAATATACATTCATTCTCAAGTTCAAGTGATGCAATATATTCTTGGATACTTGGACGATCAACGCCATCACCTACAAACAGCATTTTAAAAGTTGCACCTTGTTCTTTGGCAGCTTTCAAACTATCAATTGTAAACTTTAAGTTTTTATACCACATCATTCGACCAACAAATAAAAAAACTGTATCCTCTTCCTTCAAACCATATTTTTGTCTAATGGTTTGCATGCTCTTTTCTGAACCGAGTCCCTTCTCGAAATCAGTTCCATTTTCCATAATTTGAAATTCACCTTCATAGCCCAATTGGACTAAGTTTTCACCAGCACCTTCTGAAACGACCCAAACTTCATCACAAGCGTTAATGTTGCTCATTAAAAATTTGATAGAAACCTTTCTGAGCGGGTTAAAAGCAATTCGCTTTTCAATATCTACATCGAATTTTGTATGATAAGTAAATACAATTGGTGCTCCTGTATATCGTCTTAAGACCCTTGCGAGTAATGCCGAAGTAAAAGGACTATGGATGTGAATTATATCCAAGTTCTCATTTTCAAGCTTTTTTATTAAGAGTGGATTAAAAGGATTGCCCATTCGATACCCTAGCCTTTTACTAACGTTCGTACTTGAATATCTGATCACTCTAAATGGATAATCGTCTTTTACCTTTGGATACCAAGGCGTTGCAACAACTGCTTTACCATATATTTTTTGTATCGATCTTGCATAATTCACTGTTGCATTAGCAACGCCATCGAGAATTGGTGGGAATGAATCATTGAAAACACCGACATTTAACTTTCTCATAATAGTCACCTTTAGAAAATGTATAAAGCTACGTCATGTAGCTTTTCTAATGAAATTTTACCACTAATACAGGTCACAAGTATAGTTAAAATATCATTAAAAGCGTGTTAGAGCTTAACAATTGGGGTATAATGATATCAACATAATAAAGAAGGGAGAACATATGATGTTAATGAAAAAGTTACGTGAGAAACGTGAAGCAGAACTAAAAAGACAAAAAATTGAAACACTGAAAAAAGTCGGTGCTGCCCTTATTATAGGTAGTGTGGTTTCTTCAGTTGTCACTTTGTTCACAGCACCTAAATCTGGTAAAGAGTTAAGAAAAGATGTATCTGATACTTTTGAAAATGGTGCAGAGTTTGTAAAGGGCAACGCTCAGAAGGTTGCTGATAAAACTGAAAAAGCTGCAACTGCTGCTAAAGAAAAAGGCTTGTTGTTTAAAGACAAGGCAGTTTCAACCGTCGAAAAAGTGAGTGCAGATCTCAAGCAGACACTTAAAGATAAAAAAGCCGAATTCATTGATAAAAAAGATGAACTCAAGGAAAAAGCAGATGAAGTATTAGAAGATACTAAAGATGAGGTTGATAGCATTGTTGAGAAAGGTGCAGATGCTCTAGAAGACGGTGCAGAAGCAGTAGAAGAAGCTGCCGAACTTGCTCAGGAAAAAATTGAAGACTGGAAAGAGAATCAATAATTTTAAAGCATCGACACGGTGGTGTCGATGCTTTTCTATTTTTTTCTCTCTATTAATAACAAATATGGGGAACTCTGTTTCTGATTCACATAATACAGTTTCATAACGTGATATGTTTTAGGATTGAGATTCTGTGACCAACTTTGAATCCAATCGGATTCAATTCGACCTTCTTCATGTCCAGGATAAACAGTCACACTAATTATCCCACCGATCTTAACTAGGCGAAGCGCTGCATTTAAACTCATCTCTGTTTTGTAAAGCGTTGTCGTTATGGTTTTATCCGCTGTAGGTAAATAACCTAGATTATATACAATCATATCAAAAGTTTCTACCAGGTATAGACGATCAATTTCGCTATGATCTTTACAGATTAGATTGAAATTAGTTAAACCCGATTTTGTCAGTCTTTCTCTAGATTTATCTATCGCAATACTTTGTAAATCAATACCATCCAAAGTGCCTGTTTCTCCAATCCTTTCACATATGTACTCCGCGTCCAGTCCATTTCCAACAGTGGCATCAAGTACTTTCATCCCCTCAAAAAGATACCCACTCCAAATAAAATGTATGAAATCTGTTAACTGTCTAATCATAAATGCCCCTACAAATCTATTGATTTTATTGTCTTAAATTATTTTACTACTAATTCTATAGTAGAATAAGTTGCTTTGCAATTCACTTATAATAAAAAGCGCCTATTAATTTTTCATTAACAGACGCTACCTTCTTTATTTGATTTGTGTGATATTACAAGATTTACTATTTGTACAGCTTGTACAGCCACTACATTTTCCTTTTCGCATGTCTGAAAATGACTTCTTAGCTGCGAAAAATATAATGGTTGCAAAAATAATGCCTATAACGATAGTCGCGAACATATCGATCACTCTCCTATTAACTCTCTCTTACGGTCGGCTCTTTTAAACAACGTCAAAATTAGTATAGTATATGCAACTAAGATAACCATTGCAGGTATAAAACTATCAGCTAGATGTCCATAGAAAAGGGGGGTTCCAATTTGAGTTATTATTAAAGCAACCAAATAGCCTACACTCAACTGAAATGCCAGTCCCCTAAATAGCCACTTCTTATCACCCATCTCACTTCTCATAGCACCAATAGCTGCAAAGCAAGGTGGTGTAAATAAGTTAAATGCTAAAAACGCATATGCGGTAACTGGCGTGAAAAATTGTGATAAAACACCACCAGGTAAATGTAATGCATCTTCTGAAGCCGCCATTAACAAGATTGCAAATGTCGCAACTACATTCTCTTTAGCGATAAAACCTGTAATCGATGCCGCGGCTAACTGCCATCCCACAAAGCCCAAAGGAATTAATATAGGGGCAATCATACCACCTAAGCCAGCTAAAATACTTGCTCCTTGATCTTCGACCGGCTGTAAATTAAAACCATATGCTTGCATGAACCAAACCAGTGTATTCATAACAAGGATAATTGTAGAAGCTTTAATAATAAATCCCTTTGCTTTATCAAACATTTGGATAACCGCATGCTTTAAACTTGGTATTTTATACTCAGGTAATTCTAATATAAATGATGACTGACTTTCCCAAACAAACATTTTTTTAAGAATTAAGCCGCCTAATATAATCAAAATAAATGCTAAAGCATAAACGCTTGGTCCAACCCAACTTGATTCAGGGAAGAATACAATTGAAAACAAAGTAATGATTGGCAGCTTGGCGCCACAGGGTACAAATGGTGTTAAAATAGTCGTTATTCTTCTTTCATTATCATCTTCAATCGTTCTTGTTGCCATAACACCAGGAATTGCACATCCTGAACCGACAATCATCGGAATAATCGATTTACCAGAAAGACCAATTTTCTTGAAATAACGATCCATTAAAACTGCTACTCTTGACATATAACCACTGTCTTCTAAAAGAGCTAAACAAAAGAATAAAACCATAATTAATGGTAAGAAACCAATAACTGCTCCAACACCACCGATAGCACCATCTACGATTAATGCTTGAAGAAGCGGATTTAGATTGACACTTTCAAAGAAGCTATTAGCTGCATTTGGTATGATTTCGCCAAATAAAGTATCATTAAAATAGCCTGATACCCAGCCACCAAGACCTTCAATAGAGAATGCATAAACTGCCCACATCACTAAAAAGAATATAGGAAGTCCCAAGTATTTATGCGCGACAATTCGATCCACTCTATCGGAAATAGAAACTTTACTCATATCGTGCTTTTTATCTAATGTTGTAACTAACATTTCAGAGATAAATTTGCGTCTCTCTTGATCGCTAATTGCTTCATTAACTGACCCAAATGGTGCTTTTTGACCTTTATCGCTTTTGCCCATTTGAATAGCCGCATGCATTAAGTCTGTCAGACCTTTCCCGAAATTAGCTGTGGTTGGAACCACTTTACAATTTAATGCGTTGCTAAGTTTATCAAAATCAATACTGTTGCCTCTTTTCTTAAGCACATCTGACTTATTGACTGCAACGACAACAGGTATGTTTAGTTCTAATAGCTGTGTTGTGAAAAATAAGCTTCTTTCAAAATTCGCACCATCGACGATGTTAATAATTACATCTGGTTTTTCGCCGAGAACGAAATCCCTTGTAATCGCTTCTTCACCAGTAAATGGCGATATCGAATAGGCACCTGGCAAATCGACAATTTTGATGTCTTTTTCTCCTGCGCAAAACTTACTTTTGAGAGCGGCTTCTTTTTTATCAACGGTAACGCCTGCCCAGTTACCTACATATTCCGTCTTACCGGTAATCGCGTTAAACAAAGTTGTTTTACCCGAGTT
>DJWQ01000180.1 GCA_002441045.1 Firmicutes bacterium UBA6226
CACCACCAAATGCGATTACCATATCCTTTCTAGATAAATCAAAATCGAGCCAATTGCGATAGAGCATCATTAAGTTCTCCTGTGACTTTGCATTTTCACCTGGTGAAAAAACCGTTAGTTCATACTCAAAATCTTCGAGTTCAGCGCGCATTAATTCTCCATATAGCGCCCATACGGTTGCATCTGTAACAATTGCAATTTTATTGCATCCCATTTGGATTAGCCTCGTCTTTATCTGATATCTGAGAGCAGATTCAATTATTATTGGATAGCTGGCCGTAGCCAAATTAATCGTAAGCTTCATATCATCAATCCTGTTCTATAAATATTTTACATAGGTTGTCTTCTGTAATCAGCTGCATCGCACGTATGCGTTCATTTTCTGATGCAAAGCTAAGAATCAAAGCACCTGGCATCCGTTCTCTTGCATGATCCAGTGCAATGTCTTTAATGTTGACCTGTTTTTTAGCTAAAAGGCCAGTCACAGCTGCCAAAATACCGGGTTTATCTTCTACGTCTAACTTAAGTGGATAAAGTGAAAATTCTTCACTGGGGCGTCTCGCTACCAAACCAGCTCGTATTTTTTGAGTTTTTCCAAGATGTGCCTTTATTTCATCATGTTGATCTGTGAGTAGTAGACTTTTCACTTTTTGCAGCTCATCTATAAGGCCATCAATGCTTTCAGCTAAAAGGGATTTGTTGTGCGTAAAAATATCTCTCCAAAGTCTAGGATCTCCCATTGCGATCCGAGTTGTGTCTCGAAAACCACCACCCGCATATTTAAGCGCATCTTCTGGAAGTCTCTGAACAGAAGTATTGACTAGCGCACATGCGGTAAGATGTGGTAAATGGCTTAATCTCGCCACCAGCTCATCGTGTTCCTTCGGCATGGTAACAACAGGAATTGCACCTATCAGCTTCACAAAGGCGATTAGCTTTTCTAAATGAGATGCATTGTGATAAGACCCTTTTGTAAGAAAATAGTAAGCGTTTTCAAATAATATAGGCGAGGCACTTGAAAAGCCGGTTCGATCCGATCCCGCCATGGGATGCCCCCCAATAAAAGCTAATTTTGTCTCAAATAAATCATTAAACATTTGATGTACGGTCGTTTTGACACTTCCCACATCCGTTATCAGGGTATCTGTTCCGATCAGCACATTGATTTGTTTTAGCGTTTCCTTTACTCGACCTAACGGGACTGCTAGCAAGATTAAATCTGCTTTATCTACTTTTCCAGTAGTGACCGCTTCAATTGCTACAACTTCATCAAACAAACCAGAAGTCATGGCTTGCTCTCTCGTCGATTGATTCGAATCGATGCCAATGATTTTTCCAGTATAGCCCTTTAATCTCAAAGCCTTTACGACTGACCCACCTATTAATCCAAGTCCTATTACCACAATGCTTTTAAAAAAAGCATCTTCATCTAACGCTTGACTATATAACGGCATGCAGTATCGCCACACTTTCTGTATCAGACGTCTTTTTTTCCTCATGACATACATCGTGGATGTGGCGCACACGATTCATCAGTTTTGCAAACTTTTCTGGTTTTAATGACTGTGGGCCATCTGAAAGCGCTTTATCAGGCTCATGATGCACCTCTATCATCAAACCATCACAACCAACTGCAACAGCCGCTTTTGATATCGGTTCGATCAGCTCCCAACGTCCGGTTGCATGACTAGGATCAATAATGATCGGTAAATGACTCAACTCTTTTATGGCACATACAACGGCCAGATCAAGTGTGTTTCTAGTATAATTTTCAAAAGTACGTATGCCGCGTTCACAGAGAATGACATTGGGGTTCCCACTCGCCATGATGTACTCCGCTGACATTAAGAACTCTTCAATCGTCGCTGACATCCCTCTTTTTAAAAGTATGGGTTTTTGGGTGCTACCAAGCTTTTTGAGAAGCGAGAAATTTTGCATGTTTCTTGCACCTATTTGAATAATATCTGTATAGGATTCAACCAGTTCAAACTCGTCAGTAGACATGAGTTCCGTACACACAGGCATATCAAACTGATCACCTGCTTCTCTCAAAAGCTTAAGCCCTTCTTCACCCATACCTTGAAAGCTATATGGTGACGTTCTTGGTTTGTAAGCACCGCCTCTTAGAATATGCGCACCAGAGCGTTTTACCTCTGCGGCAATGGTAAAGAGCTGTTCTCTACTTTCGATACTGCAAGGACCAGCAATTGTGGTGAGACTTCCATCGCCTATATTATGCTTACCTACTCTAATCACACTATCCGTATGATGAAAGGCTCTGCTTGCCATCTTATAAGGGACCTTAATTCTAACTACTTTTTCTACATGTGGACTGCCAAAGAAAGCCGACTCTTCAACCTTGGCAGTCTCTCCAATAAGTCCTAAAATACTTTGGCTTGCACCCTTCATGATCTTCACTTTTAAGCCCATCTCTTCAACGTTTTCAATAATTTTTCGTTTTTCCTCTAAGGTGGTTCCTTGTTTTAATACGATAATCATACGCGATTCCTCCATTTACTCTACTTAACATTATTTTGTATTTAGACCATTTTTTTACATAATAAGCGTAAAACTCGCCATCGCTCAATGAACCACCTCCTCAGAATTCGCCACAAGCAAGATTGAAACTAAAAAAGGGCATTTCTTTAAATTACTTAAAGAAA
>DJWQ01000088.1 GCA_002441045.1 Firmicutes bacterium UBA6226
ATGCAATTCACAGGTTGGAATTAATGACAGAAAAGGAAGCCTTATATTGCAATGTCTGGGGGGTAACGGACACTTGAAGAACAATACACCCATCCCATATGATTTGATGAATAAAGTCTCCACAAGGGTACGACATCTACTTATACGCGAGAAGATAGTAACTTGTGAACAGATAATAGAATTACATGAAAAAAGGTTGTTCAATATTAAAGGGGTCGGCAGAACGACCGTATTTGATATCCAACGTTTACAGAAAAAAATCATTCAACGACACCCCCATTTAACAAAGTCATGTGAAAAAGCTAACTGCGAAAAATCAAGAGACGTTGTTCGACTAGCGTTCACCGATGCGCACACAAATGGCTGCCCACTGAAGAATCTTGGCAGTTCTAACGCTGTGGAGTCGTGTTTATTGACTTGCACCCTCCCTGCAGTATTTCAGGTACAATTTCCCAATTACAATTATGCATATGAAGATACACAAATTACTATAAGCAATCTTGGAATTCCCTTAGACGATCTTAACCGACTCCGCACGATAGCGTTGTTCCCCAATGACTCAGCCGACTGTCTATTCCATGTTACTGTTGGGTATCTTCTTAATGCTGAGATAAGTGAGGAAGCGCTTTCAATCATACTCATCCATTTAGCCCATGTCTCTGGATTTATAGACAAATCACAAATGATATTATCAACTGAATTTGTGCCAGATGTTGCAATATTTAATGATATACCCGCCAGCGTGTTTGCTGAACTCTCAATTTCGCAGTCCCCTATAGTCAACACTATAAACAATGAAGTCGTAACGGCGATATGTGAGAATATTGGTGCATTGTCGGAGAGAGATATTATCTTGCGGCTAGGATTTTCGATAGAAGGATTAAAAGTTCTACGGCAACTGTGGTGCTTCAGAGAACAAGCAATTGAACTGATGAAAAAATATTTAAAGGGTGTTCCTGTTGAAGCATACCGTGACTATGACCGCCTTATCGACGAATTCCTATTACCACTGGTAAAACATGAACGTGAAAGCAGAATATTGAAGGGGCGCCTAGGGTTACTTGACGGACAAAAATGGACGCTTGAAGAATTAGGAAGTCGCGAAAATATTACACGTGAACGAGTTAGGCAAATTGAAGAAAAGTACATTACAAAGATTCAAAAGCCAAAAGCTATTGAGCGCTTAGCTATGTTGTGGCATACGGTTACAAATATTCTTTCGGCCGGTGGTGGTGTGTGTCGTGTGCAAGAAATAAATGAAACTCTTGGAAAGCGCTGGAGATGGCAAAATAACCCGCCTGACACAGCCCTAGCAAACTTAATCGGGTTATCTCCAGAATATGATGTCATTTGGGGGGATCCAATCCTCATCGTCATGCCAAAACACAAGTGTGTAACATGCCAAAAAATCCGGTCAGAGATAGTAACAATCATTGGAGATCAAGCCGATGGAATTCTTTATCTATCTATTGCTACTGCAAAAATGATGGAGTTCTGTAAACGTAAAACATACTGTAATAATATTTCTTCAATCGTTGAATTCTCAAATGGTTATTTAAACTATCTCGACAATGTTATCGAAGAAATTAATGTTGATGATAGCGCACTATATACATCTAACGCATGGACAATGAAATATGGGAAGAAACGTACATTACTTGTGGAAGCAGTATTACGCAATAGTGGCCGCCCAATGCACTTTACAGAAGTTTGTGCTGAAATAAACAAAGATCGGCCTGAACATGACAAAATATCAGAGCGCAATGTATATGCTCGTATCGATTTTTCAAAGGAGCTATTACTATGGGATCGGGGAACATTCATTCATCGTGATAATGTTTCTATTCCTTTTGATGTGATCACAAATATAGAGGACGATATAATTTGTCGACTTGATGGCAAAATTCCATACCTTTCGGTAAGTGGTATTTTTAAACAATATGAGGAGATATTGCTGAAGAATAATATTCCAAGTGAGAGTGCCCTTTATTCTTGCCTTAGAGAATCCAATAACACGAATTTACGATGCCCAGAATACCCATATATCATGAAAAGCGATGCCATTGGACCACGCCAACCGGTACAACTGGTAGTGGAAAAATTTATATTGGAAAATGAAAATATTATAGAATATGAACAAATCAGAAATTATGCCGTTCAACAGCTTTGTATTAATGAAGCCTTATTTACGGCTGCCTATTTTCCCAAAATTCCAAACATTTTTCGCGTAGATCGTGGCAAGTATATACACATGCAGCAAATTGGTATACAGAAAAAAAATTTGGATTCGATTATTCAACATCTTACAACACATCTCAGTTCATCAAGTCATGTTTCAGTAATACGGCTTTTTAAAGAAAAGCTAATTACCTGCAAGCAGCTCGGAATTGTATCCCCAATGCTTCTGTTTTCAATATTGCAATTTTTCTACTCTGATCGATACGATCTTTCTCGATATCCACGCATAAACCTCTCAGGTGCCCTAGAAGAAAGTGGCCATGCTACCGGTGTTGCCTCAGAAATAATCAGCTTCATTCTAAGAAAAAAAGCACCTTGCAGCTATCCTGAGTTACTTAAACATTTCGTTGATGATCTGGGTTATGAACAGAACAGCGTTTATTATGCGATATACAGCTATAAGGATATTTTGCATTACAGCGCCAGCGTTGTCGTGCACTTCGAGAATCTTGGATGGACAGATGGGAAACAAAAAATATTGGAATTAGTAGCTGCAAATTATATTAACGATCGTGAAAACGCCAATAAACCTTTCGGTCTTATTTCTCATTTTCATGATTATTATTTTAATCAATTACCAGCGCTGCCTGATAACATTTGCTGGACACCAACACTCTTAGGTGAACTGTTATGTCGCAAAGAAAAATATAAGATCATAGGATCACAGCGGAATGCTTTTGTCACGATTCCCAATTTATACCGCATCGAAACACTTGATGATCTTCTGTATTATATTCTCAACGCTGATTACTATGGTGCCGCAAATCTTAATGTATTTGTTTGTGACATGCGTGAAGCAGGTATCTTGAAGCAGAAGTTGACACCCATGATGTTGGGATCAGAGAGTCGTGTCGTTATAAATGGAAATGTTGTCAAATTAGCGGGGATAAATGATAATGTTAAGTGAACTTGAATTGTTGCCCGTCTATGACAGTGAATACTATGACTTAATTCGTGACTTGCAAGTCCCCTTGCTTTCACATGCAAAAGATTACCTGCGTGGTGTTGGCTTCTTCACATCAGGTTGGCTTCGTCTTGCCGGCCAAGGAATGGTAAAATTTGCGGAGAAAGGTGGCTCTGCGAGAATTGTTGTTTCCCCAAACCTCGATGAGGCCGATTGGGAGGCTCTCAAATTTGGTGAATCTGCAAGATACGATTTTATTATACATGATATCCTTGAACGTAACGTTCATGATCTCGAGAAAACACTGGAAGATGATACACGTAATGCACTTGCATGGATGGTTGCCGATAGAACCCTTGAGTTTCGTTTTGCAATACCACGTAATCGCGATTCTCAAGGGGATTACCATGACAAGGTCGGCATTTTCATAGATGATTGTGGTGACAAAGTGGCAATTCACGGTTCGCTGAACGATTCTATTAAGGCATCTTTAAATGGCGAAGCTTTTTCTGTTTTTAAGTCATGGGTATCCGGCCAATTGCCGTATGTTGAGATGCACCACAAACGGCTTGAAACATTATGGGAAAATCAAAATAAACAATTTCGCGTGTGTCGTATACCTGATGACATCCGAGAACATTTTATAAAATTGCGGACCTCATCGAAAGCACCTTATAGAAGTCAGACTTCGTTCAACAAAGGTGTATCCTATCCATGTTGTCCCGTGAAACTTCATGATTATCAAGAAACCGCTATAAAAAAGTGGCGTGAAGCGAATTGTCGCGGCGTATTTGAAATGGCGACTGGGACGGGTAAAACGATTACTTCATTGGCTGCTGCAAGGTATGTCTATCAGGATAATGGGCGGCTGGTTTTAATAATTCTCGTCCCTTATTTACACTTACTTCAACAATGGGGACAAAATTGCATACAGTTTGGTTTTGACCCAATTCTCTGTAGTAGCGAACACGGCCGATGGCAGATTGCTGTTAAATCGGCTATTCAGGATTTTAATATTGGCGTTCAAAGAAACATTTGTATTATTGCAGTACATAAAACTGCGTCGACAGCAAAATTTGCTGCTGCGACGAGTCGACTTCCATCAAATAATACACTACTAATAGGTGATGAAGCGCATGGCCTTGGCGCATCACATTTACGCAAAGCCTTGATAGAAAACGCCAACATGCGCCTCGGATTATCAGCCACACCACGCCGCTGGTTCGATGATGAAGGTACCGATATAATTTTTCGCTATTTCGGCGCAACTTGCTTTGAGTTTTCTATAGATCAAGCAATTGGGAAATTTCTCACACCTTATGACTATTATCCCCAATTAGTAAATCTAACCGAAGAAGAAATCGAATATTATGATGTGTTAACTCAAAAAATCATTGCGATTTCTACTTCCGCAACATATGATTCAGAATCAAGTGATCGGTTACAAATGTTGCTTTTACAACGCGCACGGATTATTTCATCGGCACAGCAAAAACTGCCGGCATTGCTTAGTTTGTTGCGACATATGCAAAAGGAACATCAACAATGTGGGGCAGAAGAACCAAACGGTATTCTCATTTACTGTTCACCGGGGGGACATAAAGATGTATTAAGAGCTGTCGCTGCACTTGGATTTCGCTGCCATGAGTTTGTTCACAATGTAAGTTTGTCGGATCGGGAAAAACTTTTAGAGCAGTTCGATAACGGAGCAATTCAGGCGCTTGTTGCGATTAAGTGCCTTGATGAAGGTGTCGATGTGCCTTCTACCAAGACCGCTTTTATCCTTGCCAGTAGTACAAACCCTCGTGAATTCGTCCAACGTCGCGGACGGATACTACGTAAAGCAGCCGGAAAAACCGTTGCACATATCTACGATTTTCTGGTTTTTCCTCCTCTGGCGCGTTTATCATTAAGGCTTGGTTCTGATCTTGGAATACTACAACGCGAGATGCCCAGATTTGTTGAGTTTGCATCATCTGCAACGAACCAATTCAGTGCGCGTGCTGTTGTGAGAGATATTCTTGACAGATTGCAAATGCTAAATCTTCTTGATGAGAAACCTTGGGATGTTTATCATACCCTAAAAAAATGGGATTGGAGTACATATGAATAATGTTAATAAACCCTTTTTGTCCGACGTTAATGGACTAATAATTGAAAAGCTCAACGCATACCCGGCTGATGTGTGCAAATTAGCAATGCAGGCAATAAGTCTATCCCATGATTATGGTGAAGCAGCAGTTGCCGATCAACTCCAGTCTGTTTTACGGAAACTCGCTAAGCAAAAGGAGAGTGATGGCAGATGATACTTCATAAGATGATTATAGAGAATTTCCGGCAATTTCGTGGAAAACAAGAAATTGACTTTTTTATCCCAACACTACCTGACCAAAACGTGACAGTTGTTTTTGGTGAGAACGGCAGGGGCAAGACGGGATTGTTTAGAGCCATCATGTTTTGCCTCTTCGGGGAACGTCGACTTAGTCAGGATGGTGACGTTTCTCGTGAAGAGTTGCAACTAGTGAACGTGTCAGCACTTGAGGCGAATAAGAAAACACCTGTCCGAACATCTGTTGAATTGGAGTTTTCGCACATGGGGCAAACCTATCGTTTGCGAAGAGCCATATTGGGAATGCTCGATGGAAAAAGAGTTATTGAAGAAGATGATGAGAAACGTCTTTCTGTGGTCACTATCGACGGGAATACCGAAATAATTAAGGTAACTGAAATTGATACGCTCATAGACAGTATTCTTGATAGGCGTGTCAAAGATTATTTTTTATTCGATGGCGAGAAAATTGAACGTTTGACGCGTGCCAACATTGAACAGCGACGAGAAATAAGTGCCGGTATTAGAAACTTACTCAATGTTGATGCCCTTGAGATAGCAATAAGGGCATTAGGGCGTGTTGCGAAAACCCTTGAAAATGAATTGGCCAATACCTCAAATGAAGAATTGTCAAGACTCCTCAAAAGGATTGGTGATAATGAGGATGGCCAAATCCTCTTGCGTAAGCAGCTTGATGAATTGGCAGATGAGGTGCAACTTGCGCGGCAAGAGATTGATAAGACCGACAAAGAATTGAAAAAATATGAAGAGATTCGCGATTTATTAGAGCGACGTAAAAAGTTAGAACAAGAGCTAAAAGAATATGAACAACAAGCTGAAGATGTACTTAAGGAGATGCACAATCTTGTCTGTAAAACAGCATCTCTCATTATGTCTTCTACAGTGATTTCTGTATTCGAGCACATAGAAAGACAAAAGCAAAAAGGTGAAATTCCGTCTGAAATTCGCCGTGATTTGATTGAACGAATACTTACTGACAATAAGTGTATATGTGGGCGAGGCGTTCTTGAAGACACAAAAGCCCATGATCATATTTTATCATGGCAGAAACGTACAAGTGACGTTGCAACTCAAGATGCGGCGCTTAACTTATGGCGTCACTTGAGCGAAGTGCGCAATCACTTTAGTGATGATGCAGATCTGGTAGAAAAACGGTTGCAGCAATACGGAAATATCAGCAGTGCAATAGCCAATATCAATCGGGGCCTTGAAAACGTACGTATCCAGATCGGCACGTCAGAACGGCAGGATGCCACTAAATTGGATGAACATCGAAAAAAACTTCAGGATAGCATTGTTACTCTTGAGGCAGACGCGCGTAACGCACAAACACAATTAGACCAGCTAAAGCAGGAGAATGAGAGGTTACGCGCACTACTAAAGGAAGAGAAGCTCAAGGTTGGACGAAATGATGAACTGTCGCGGCGCTCTCTCTTAGCACGTGACACTAAGGATGCCCTCAATGACGTTCATAATCAATTCACACGTGAAATAAAAGACTTAATTGGACAATCGGCCACACAACACTTTCATGCGCTACTGGATAAAGAAGGAAGGGAAAATCTTCGGACTATAATCGTCAACGATGATTATTCGTTGCAAGTTTTAGATCGATACAAGAAACCTTTTCTTGCAAATATATCCGCAGGACAAAGACAAATCATGTCGATTTCATTCATTCTTGCCTTAGCATGCGCTGCTTCCCAAGGTGGTAAAATCGAAATTCCGTTGTTTATGGATACACCTTTTGGTCGTTTATCTTTTGATCACCGTCAGAACCTTATCAATCAAATACCTCTTTTTGCATCGCAATGGATTCTCCTCGCAACGGATACCGAATTTCGTCGTCAGGAAGCACGCCTTTTGAAAAGCAGTGGTAAATGGGGGAAGTTTTTTATTTTGCATGCAACTGATGATGGTAATACAACGATTGAGGAACAGAACATCGTTTCAGCACTAACCGTTCTTCGTGACGAGGAGGATTAATCAATGAAGATGGATGGAAAGATACGTGTAGCCACTGATCCTACCTTTAAGGAGCTTTACAACAATATGAAAAGCTATGGCGCTATTGGTGATTCCCATGAATTGTTTTTTGTGTGTGCTTGCCTTGGTTATCGTAAAGGTAAATATACGCCAATTAGAAAGCGTGATGACCGCTTCTGGTCAAGTACGATTACGCCACCCGAATGGGCTTGTTATTATGCCATGATGTTAGAAAAAAATTCTTTCGATTACGAAAAAGTGTCAGAAGACAAGGACGTGCTTGCTGTCATAGAGGGCTACGCTAATGCTGGTATTTCCATCTTGATTGATGAATTCTTGAGCGATTACTTGTTGTCGAATTCAAAAGGTTCTGATCCTCAACTTGACCCAACTTCTTGTAAGGAACTTCCTAAACAGTTTATCCACTTTATTTTTGAGCAGTCTGAACAGGAGACATGGGATAACTGATGCGGAATATCTTATTAGTTGAGCCGTCCTACAAAAGTAAATATCCTCCGCTGGGTTTAATGAAAATTTCAGCATATCATAAAAGATTAAACGACAGAGTCGTCTTTGTGAAAGGATGTGTTCCTGAAAAGCTAAAAGAACGATGGGATCGCGTATACGTAAGTTCTCTTTTTACCTACTATTGGCGGGATACTATCAAGGCGATTAAATATTATCAAGATAGTGTCCCACGGCGATCAGATGTTATCGTAGGAGGTGTTTTAGCAACACTTCTTCGTGATGATTTAGAATTGGAAACCGGTGCCACCGTGATATCGGGATTGCTTGATACACCTAGTGCTCTTGACTCCGGTAATAAGATCAGAATTGATACACTTACGCCAGATTACAGCATCCTTGAGAAGACTAATTATACTTACGAACTTCAAAACTGTTATATCGGGTATGCGACACGTGGATGTCCAAATGGCTGTACGTTTTGTGCCGTCCATATAATAGAACCAGAGTTCAACGGTTATTTACCCCTCCGCAAACAGGTTCAGCAAATCGAAGAGCTTTATGGTGAAAAACGTAACTTGATCTTATTGGATAACAATGTTCTGGCGTCAAAACGATTCAACGATATAATAAAAGATATTAAATCATTAGGATTTGGAAAGGGTGCGACATATACTTATAAGAATAAATCAGGACGTACAAGTACGGTGAATCGTTATGTCGATTTCAACCAGGGATTGGATTCCCGTTTGCTAACAAATGAAAAAATGGCCTTGTTGAGCGAAATCGCAATTAAGCCTGTACGAATAGCATTTGATGATATTCGCCTGCGCGGGTTGTATGAAAAGAAAATCAGGTTAGCAGCGAAGCATGATTTTAAATACTTGTCGAATTACATTCTCTACAACTTTCACGATAGACCTGAAGAGTTTTATGATCGATTGAAGATTAACCTTGATCTTAACGAAGAATTAGGATTGCACATATTTTCATTCCCTATGCGATATGTAGATTTGCAGAGCAAGAATCGTCTATCGAGTACACCGGGTAATATTGGTGAACATTGGAATGCAAAATACCTTCGTGCAATCCAATGTGTATTGATTAGGACACG
>DJWQ01000218.1 GCA_002441045.1 Firmicutes bacterium UBA6226
GACTCATAGCCAAGGTATTGATGTAGAACAAATCCTAAAACCGTACATAATAGGACAGAAATACTTTTCTTCATAAGAATAGGATCTTTTATCGCCTTCTTCTCATCTAACTTCAAGATCTTTCTCTTGTTTTCTTCTGTTGCAACATAATGAATTCTGTAACCAAATTTAAAAATGGCCATCGTAATAATAAAGATTACAACTACTACTGGTCCAAGAGCTATTAAGAAGTCCATAAAGCCTAAGCCAGTTGCACTACCAATCATAATGTTCGGTGGATCTCCAATCAGTGTAGCAGTACCACCAATATTGGCAATCAATATTTCAGGTACTAAAAACGGAATTGGATTTAGTTCCAGTGTATCGGTTATAACCAAAGTAACTGGAACAATTAATAGAACTGTCGTTACGTTATCGAGTAATGCTGATGCAAAGGCGGTAATAACGCAAAAGTAAAGAATGATTTTCCAAGGATCTCCTTTTGCTATTTTTGCCGCCTTTATTGCGACATACTGAAAAATACCGCTTTTCTTCATAATATTGACGATGATCATCATCCCAATTAAAAGACCGATGGTATTAAAGTCAATATAATGTAGTGCTTTTTCCTGCCCCTCAATATTAAGCATTACCATTAAAAATGCGCCAACCATTGCAACTGCAGTACGGTTAAGCTTCTCTGACATAATCAGTAAATACGTAATGAAAAATACACCTATTGCCAATACAAGATGAAATTGCATACCCCCGCACACTTCCTATACTTTGTATTTTGAGTCCATTCAATTGGACTCGGATAAATTTAATCATACGCTTCACATGAGTAAAAATCAAGTAAGTTTACGAGTTCTTTACTTTGTTTAGTATTTTAAGTGTTTGGCTTTGTTAATAAAAAATTTACAATTATTCTTTAATTTTTTAAAGTTTTATTGGTTAACCCTCTAGTAAATCTGCGGTCTTATCGCTAAACTCTGGACGTCTTTTTATTATGATATTAAACCATATAAAAACGATAACCCCTTTGAATATACTGCTAATGGTAATGCTCCACCAGATTCCATTCAAACCAAGAATGGTCATTTTACTAAAATATAGTGCCATTGGAATCCTCAACAGATTAAATGCAATACTGGTTAAGGCAGCCGGTTCTGTTCTCCCTATCCCATTAAACGCACCTGAACTTGTAATTTCCACACACATGAAGAGTTGGGAAATCGCCAAAATTCTCAAGTAGTCTATACCCAGTGGAATCGCTGCAGATTCTCTGATAAAGATCATAAAGAGCCATTTTGCACCGAAGAATAACAGCACAGTATTAAATAATCCTATGACAAGCGCTATTTTCATAGAGGTAAAATAGCCCTTAACCACTCTTCTGTATTGATTTGCACCATAATTTTGTCCAACAAAACTGCCCAGTGCCACAGCGAATCCAGTTGCAGTCATCCAAGTGATTGATTCAATTTGAGAGCCAACTTTTTGCACCGCTATAGGGAGTGCGCCATATTCCGCTATAATCCTTGCAATCACCATAGAGATCAAGGTAAACAATGCACTTTGAAGTGCAGGTGGAAAGCCCATTTTTACGATGGTAACCACTTCGTCGAAATCTGGTTTTCTAATAAACTGAAAGTGCTTAAACAAGCTGTGTTTAAAACGTATGTTATAGATAAAAATCGATAATACTACAGCCTGAGCTAACACGGTTGCAATCGCAGCCCCTTTGACACCCATAACAGGAAATGGTCCGATTCCATTGATTAAAACTGGATCAAGTACCATGTTAATTACAAGACCAACTGCGTTAATTTGAAACGGTAATTTGCTATTCCCTCTACCGTTAAAAATCCCTGTTAGAACTTGATTTAAAAAGTTAAAAATCAAACCCGATACAACGATGATTAAATAGGCAATCGCCATATCTTCAACGGCTGCATTGTTTGTATTAAAAAAACCGATCAATGGTCTTCTCAAGATTAAGATGATCGCAGAATAAATCACCGCAACTATTGAGCTGATAAACAATCCGTTTCGGGCAACCTTCTGGGCAACATCGTTCTTTCCTGCACCGGTTGCCTGAGCAACTCTAATTTCCGTTCCCGTCTTACCTAAAAAAATAAATGCTTGTGATAGCCACATAAAAAATCCTGCAATTCCAACAGCCGCAACTGCGTTGGAACCCAAGAAACCAATCCAAATCATATCGGTTAAATTATATGCCATTTGTATAAAGCTCGTTCCCATAATTGGGAGTGCCATTTTTACAAGCCCTTTAAAAATAGGGCCTCTCGTTAAATCCTGTTCCATTATTGTGTCCTCAACTTTTAGTCTTTCTCACATTATAGCAAATCTGCTTTTTAATAGACAGTACGTAAATCACAATCTTACTTTCAATTCAATATCGCATCTTACTTTCTTAAAGAACTTGATTGATCGATATCACGTGCAACTTTTGTTTACAGTTTTTCGCACACCCATACTTATATGTAACGAAATGTTTACACTTCTTCCTTATGCTAACACGATTACTATCCTTTTATTGCGCTACTCGATTTCATCGATGTGGTATTTTCATATAAAGAATAAACTGAAAGCAGAAATAATTCATAATGATCATGGCATTGTTTTTGCATTTTAAATAAGGATGAAACTATTCAAAAGGAGTGCATTATGAGTATACATCCACAATTAACGCAATTAATTGAGCTTTCTAAAACAATTCAGGCATTGGCTCTTAGAGACACTGCGATTGCTGTTACAAGTTTAGATACCTACATACACTATTTAGCGGGTAAACAACTCAATCATAGAGTGAAGGCTGGAGATCCAGTAAAAATCGGCTCACTTGTAGAAAAAGCAATGTCCTTAAAAGAAAGGCAAATGGCAATTGTTGATGCAAGTTTATTTGGCATTCCTTATGTTGGAACAGCCCTTCCTATTTTTGACAACGAGAATGGCAAGGTGATAGGAAGTTTGTTTATCGGTGAAAGCACTGAAAAGCAGGAGCTGCTAAGAAATATGGCAAAGGAGCTTAGTCAAAACCTTTCGGACATAACAGACTCAACAAAAAACATCTCTGATAAAGCGGAGGAATTTACGCGTTTTTCCAATCAATTGGCTCAATTGACAGAACAATTTAACAACAAGATCGGCGAGGTTAACTCCTTTACCGCTATTATTCAAAATATATCTAAGAAATCAAATATGCTTGGTATAAATGCTGCCATTGAATCCGCTCGAATAGGTGAACAAGGTAGGGGGTTTGCTGTAGTTGCAGAAGAGATCAGTAAGCTTTCTAAGCAAAGCAATGATTCTGTGGTGTCCATCTCCCAGATGACCACCTCTATCATGACAGACAGCCAATCATTAAAAGATGAAACTCAGACGATGTATACACTTTCTGATGAAATTATGACGATTTTAAGCACACTAACACAAAGCATTGAATCCATCTATGGAATGGTAGAAGAATTGACCAGTATTTCAGATAGTTTGTAGGTTATCCGTTTGTAATGCTATATCTAGAAGTCGCAGAATTTAAATGCGACTTTTTTGTCTTTTCGATACTCATAGAGATTTTCACAGAATTGACTTATATTCTTTATGGAAATGTAATGCACTGGTAACACGATTCAAGTATAATAAAGGTAGTTTGTTGATTCGGGTGTAACTATAAGTTTACACAATTATTATGTCAACTTTAAAGTTCATCTTAAGGAGAAATTATGAATCGTTTTATTAAAAGACTTTTCGTCACTATTTTATTAATAGCTCTTACCGTTACAAGTATACCTGCAGATTTTGCAGCTGCATTTGGAGATACTACTGGGCATTGGGCTGAATCCTATATAGATACAATCAAACCTCTCGGTGTTATTAACGGATATCCAGATGGTACTTTTAGACCGGATACCTCTGTAAAGCGCATTGAGTTTATTGCAATTATTGTTAATGCACTAAAATTACCACTTAGAGCAGCAACTCCAAATGAATATTGGGGAGCGCCATACGCCGAGTCCGCACTTACTTCGGGTTTATTAAAGGAAACCGAATATGGTGGCATTACAGAAAGTAGCCTAGAAAAATCAATTACTCGAGAAGAGATGTCCAGCATTGTCGTCAATGCTTTCTACAGTCGAGGTAAGACCATAAGTGAAACACAGAAGTCCGATGCATTAAGTTCATTATCTGATTTCAATACGGTTTCTAGTGAATATTACGATCAATCTGTCGCTGCAGTTGCCCTTGGGATCATTAGCGGTTATCCTGATGGTACTTTTGGCCCTACTAAGACAGCTACAAGAGCCCATGCCGCTGTAATGTCTCAAAAGTTACTCACTGAAATTGGCGTTCTTCAAGGAAATACTGCAACAGCTACTTATAGTATCAATGGAATAAAAATCGGTGATTCGTATGACACAGTCATCAAACTTGCAGGTCGACCTTTAAGAGAAGACTATAGTGAATACGGATTCACATGGCTGGTTTATCACAATAACTATAAAAACTATTATCAAATTGGTATTCAGAACAATGAAGTTGTCGCTCTCTATACTGCATCTGACTTATTAAGTGGCAAATCAAATGTCGCATTAGGTCAAACAAAAAATGAAGTTACTAAACTTTTGGGCACACCATTGAGTTACATTCAAAAGGGCTCAACTCAATACCAACAATACAATACTGCAGAAACTGCTGTTTATTTAAAGGACAATGCCTATGTAACGGCTTATTTTGATACTGCTTTAGGTGGAAAACTTTTCGCCGTGAAAATAGTTGATTACAGCGTTGAACAATCTATGAAACGCCAGTATGGCACAGCTTCTGATGCGCTGAGAGTTTCTTATGAGAAGACCATTTTTGATTTAGCGAACGTTTTTAGAGTATCAAATGGCAAATCGATATTATCTTGGCATGAAGGTCTTGCAAACGTGGCTAGAAAACACAGCAAGGACATGGCAGTTCGTTCATTCTTCGATCACATTAATCCAAGTGGTTATTCACCATTTGATCGTATTTTAGCCGATGGTATCGATTATTCTGTAGCTGCTGAGAATATCGCAGCAGGATACACAAATGCTTTTGCGGCACACTCAGGCTGGGTAAACTCACCAGGACATAGAGAAAATCTGTTAAGACAGATTGACTATCTTGGTGTTGGGATCTATATTGGTGGCGAATATGTCAATTACTTTACTCAGGATTTTATTACGCCATGATAATAATGGTGCCAATTTCAGGATCGATTCGTAATACTAATTATAAGAGCAACTCTATTGCAAATCTGCAGTAGGTTGCTCTTTTTTGTTCAAAATTCTAATTAAATCCTGCCAACGGATGCGCTTTAATTGCTTCTTTCATTACCTCTTTCTTGACAAGAAGGACAGACGCCAAAAATTTCTAAGCGATGCTCTAAAATTTTAAAATGCGTTTGATTTCCCAAATCCTGTTCGTAGGCTTTTAATGGACATCCTTTAATAGAAGTAACTTTATTACATTTTACACAAATCAAGTGGTGCTTGTGTTCTCTACGATTAAATTCATAGGTAGACTTATGTTCATTGCCAAACGAATTCCTTAATACGATACTCTGCTTAACAAACAAATCGAGTATTCTATAAACCGTAGAAAGGTTGACCTTATCCTCATAAGCATCGTCTTCAAACAAGGCGATGTAGATACTTTCAGCGGTTACTGGTTCCTTACACGCAATAAGATACTCAATAACTCTACGTCTTTGAGTTGTATTTTTTATTTGATTGGCTTTAAATAATTCGACTATATTTTGATTCATAAAGGCCTCCTAACGTAGCTTTTTAATCAGCATCGCTATTAGAAAGAAAATGGCATTCACCATTACGATACTCGCCCCAGAAGGCAAATTCAGCACAAAAGATCCAATTACGCCAATGATCACTGAAGCAACTGAAATAATCGTAGAAATGACGATCGTAGACAAAAAGCTTCTAGACACTTGTAACGCTGTCACCGTTGGAAATACAATTAAACTGGAAATCAGCATCGTACCAACCACTCTAATCCCTAAAACGATGGTAACTGCCGTTAATACAGCGATTAAGGTATTCATCCGTTTGGTGTTAATACCCATTACACTTGCAAACGATTCATCATGTGTTATGGCAAACAGATCCTTGTAAAATAAAATGATTGTACTAACGACTAGCACTGCAAGTATAACAGATAAGACCACATCTGATTTGCTGATTAAAAGTATACTACCAAATAAAAAACTGAATAAATCAACATTAAACCCTTTAGACAAACTCGCTATAAGTACACCAAAGGCAACTGAAAACGAAGATACCAATCCTATCGCTGCATCACCATGAAGCTGTGTTTTTTCGTTTAACTTAAGGATCATCATTGATGCTAAGATAACGATGGGAATAGATAAATATAGTGGTGACTGGTTAAGCAGCAATGCAATTGCAACTGTTGCGAAGCTAACATGTGCAAGACCATCGCCAATCATAGAAAATTTCTTTAACACTAAAAAAATACCAAGTAGGGAACTGCAAACTGCAATTAATATCCCTACAATGATTGCCCTTTGCATAAAACTATACTGAAGCGACTGAATTATCATATTAAAAACTGCCATCGTCGCCTCCTAAGAATGAAAATGCTTAGAGCCAAAAGAAGAAGTAAATTGATCAACTGCATCATAAAACACAACTTCTCTGTCTAAAACCAGCATTTTCTTTGCATATTCTTGAATGCTCCCAAGGTCATGGGAAACCAACAAAATTGTCGTACCATCTTTTTCATTAATATCCTGAATCAATCTGTAAAAATCCTCTCGGACTCTTGGATCTAGTGCACTTGTCGGTTCGTCCATAATCAAAAGTTCAGGTCTACCTACCAAAGCTCTTGCAAGTAGAACACGCTGTTGTTGTCCACCAGATAGATCACCAATTTTTTTATTTTTCAAAGGTAAAATATCAAGTCGTTCCAAAATAGAATCGATTAAAACCAAGTCCTCTTTGTTTAAAAATTTAGGTCTTTTTTTACCACTGAGAAGGCCAATACCGACTATTTCTCTAACTTCTGCTGGAAACAATCGATCCGTTGTCAAAGCAATTTGAGGTAAATAGCCCTTCTTAATGGTCTCTTTTTCAAACTTTATTATTCCCTGTTCATAGGGAATTAGCCCAAGAAGCGCTTTAACAAGCGTTGTTTTTCCAGAGCCATTTGCGCCAACCAAACCAACATAATCCCCTCTTTTTATATCGAAGGATACGTGATCAAGAACAACATGATGACCGTATTTTACTACTAGGTTACTCACTTCAATTAATTTCATTTATATCCTAACCCTTCTTTCAGTCTTTCTAAATTGCCATACATAATCTCTAAATAGGTCGTTCCATTCGATAATTCTTCTTTAGAAATGTTATGTGCTGCATGAAGTAAAAGCATTTCAACGCCTGTTTCATCTGAAATTACCTTTGCAACTCTTGGATCAATTAATTCTTCATAATAGATTGCCTTAGCCTTTGTACTTGAAATGGTATCGATTAACTGTGCAATTTTTTGTGGCGTTGGCTCTGCATCAGGTGAAAATCCCTCATAGGGAGAAACATTTTCAAGTCCATATCGATGTGCGAAGTACCCAAAAGCAAAGTGACCACCGGATAAAATGGTTTTTGATTCAAATCTCGCAACCGATTCAACAATCGCTTGATCAAGTGATTCTAAATCATTTTTTAGCTTTGAAGCATTCTCAACAAAAATTATCTGCTCCTCAGGTAGTTTTTCTGAGAGTGCTGATTCAATACTGTTCACCATTATTATTGCATTGTTGGGGTCGAGCCAATAATGAGGATCTACACCTTCGTTATCATCGTGTGCCTCTTCTTCGTGATCTGCATCTTCTTCGTGATTATGATCCGATGCAAGCATTTCAACACCGACACTTGCATCAATCACCAAAGTTTTAGACGGATCTAATGTTTCAAGAACACTGGTTATCCAAGGCTCCATCTCAGCACTGGTATAGATTAGAATATCAGCATCTAACATTTTTAGCACATCTTGCGGTGTTGGCTCAAACGCATGAGGTTCAACACCTGGTGGGATGATGAGAGTCACATTAACAGCGTTACCCCCTATCGTCCTTGAAAAATCATACTGTGGAAATAATGTCGTCACAATGTTCAGTTGAGTGCTCTCTTCTGTATTATTTTCAATGCTATTGCTTGTATCTGTTATGTTCTTATTATTAGTTTCACTTTGCGAGTTGTTGGTCTGGCATCCAGATAAAACCATTATAAAGGTAAGTAATATAACCAATAAAACCGTTTTCTTACGGTGTTTGTTTTTAGTATCTTTTAGTTTGATTAGATTCATAGTTTCCTCCATGTGTCAAAGTCAATAAAAATCTTCGGACGTTGCATTCTCAGTTTTTACCACAAGTGGGTATGCGGCTAAATAAAAATCGCAAATGCGATTGATTTGCATTTGCGATAATTTTATCACTTCATATGAATTTGTCAATACCATTACGAGTTCTTTTTGCTTAATAAGTTCTTAACTTCCTCATCTGATAATGGTCGGTAATGGCCGAGCTTTAAATTGCCCAACTTAATATTTAAGAATCGCACTCGTTTTAGCTTGACTACCTCATAACCTAAAGCTTCACTCATACGTCTGATTTGTCGATTCAGTCCCTGCGATAGGATAATGGTAAATGTCGTCGCATCCGATTTCTGAATTTTACATGGCAATGTCTTTTCGTGCTTTTTTTTAACTGGGTTATAGATAACGACACCTGACTGCATTTGTTCTAAAAAATCAGCATCAAATGATCGATTTAAGGTGACTCTATATTCCTTCTCATGACCATTTTCAGCTCTTAATACTTCATTAACGATACTGCCGTCACTGGTTAAAAGAATTAACCCCTCACTGTCCTTATCCAGTCTTCCAATCGGAAATATTCTCTCTTCATAACCGATAAAGTCTATGATGTTATTCTTTATATGTCTTTCTGTGGTACAGACAACACCTTCTGGTTTATTAAAAGCGATATAAACGTGTTTCTTTTTTTGACCAATGCGCTTACCCGCTACTTCCACACGGTCCTTATCACCAACTTGATCGCCTATAGATGCAACCCTACCATTAATTTTAACTTTCTTTTGTAAAATCAACTCATCGGCTTTTCTTCGAGAGCAGTAACCCGATGCGCTGATATAATTATTAATTCTCATTTTCACCTCAAGGGGAGTATGGTTTTGCCAGCACTTCTCTCTCTTCTTCAGAATCCGCTTGATGATAGCCGATATCTCTTATGACTTCCAGCTGTTCCATGAATACCTCTACGATATCCGGATCGAAATGAGTGCCTTTTCCCTCTAATATAATACCAATTGCAACCTCAAGTGTAAATGGTGGTTTATATACGCGACGACTTACCAAACCATCAAATACATCTGCAATTGCAATTATTCGTCCTGAAAGGGGTATATCGTCTCCTCTAAGTGCGTTTGGATAACCGCTTCCATCCCATTTCTCATGATGCGATATGGCAATTTCCTTCCCTAAATGCAAGAACCCCAGTGAGCCGACGTCTCTTTCAACTGCTTCGATCGCTTGCTTACCATAAATCGTATGCCGCTTCATCTCTTCAAACTCGTCAATGGTCAGCTTCCCTTTTTTAAGTAAAATGGCATCAGGAATGCCTACTTTACCGATATCGTGTAGTGGACAAGACATGACCAGCAGCTCAACATAGCGATCCGTAATCAGATGCTTATATTTGTCGAGACTTCTCAGCCCAGTTGCAACGACTCTAGCGTATTCTTTAACACGTTTAATGTGCGCGCCAGTTTCAGAGTCTCTAAACTCAGCTAGGCTGGCAAAACTCATCATCGTCGCTTGTTGTATCATCCTTACCTCATGGGTCCGCTCCTCAACTTTGTGCTCTAAAATTTCGTTCTGATCTTCAAGCGCCATCAAAGCGGTTCTGAGCTCTAGATGTGTTTTAACTCTGGATTTGACCTCCTCAATGTTAAATGGTTTAACGATATAATCCACCGCACCTAAATTAAACCCTTTGGTTTTGTTCTTAATATCTGATAATGCAGAAATAAATATAATAGGTACCGCGTCATAGCTCTCAATCTTTTTAATCTTCTCAAGAACTTCATAGCCATCCATATTCGGCATCATAATGTCTAATAGAATCAAATCGAAAGGACATAGTTGTACGAGCTCAAGGGCTTCAAAACCTGACAAAGCCACAGAAACGTCGTAAGTCTCACCTAAAATTTCGACTAAAATTTCAAGATTTGTTCTCGTATCATCTACAATTAAAATCCGACATTTATTTAGGGCTTTCATAAACACCCTCCTCATACATGGATAGCGCTTCTAAAGCTTTCGCAAACTCAAACCGTTTTATGTGCTTTGTAATTGCATCGATAACTACCTTTTGATCTGGTACGAGATTTTCTGCTTCAAGCTCAAGAATGATTTGACGACTATTAATAGGTCGATGCAACTCGAGTGCTTCTTTAAGCGTTTCTAAAGATTTCATAAAAGAATGATCCAAATTATTTGTTCTAGATTGGATTGGATTCATAGACTTATAAGAAGCTTCAGCGGGAACCTCTGATGGCTTATACCCTGCTGGAATTTTTACAGAGACGACAGTACCCTTTGGTGCATTGGCCATTATCTGAATTTCTCCTCCTAATTGCTGTACGAAGGATTTGGAAAGCGAAAGCCCTAATCCCATCCCCTCAAATCTTCTAGAAGCACTCGCTTCACCTTGCACAAATGGTGAGAAGACTTTATTTACTAAAGCTTCGCTCATCCCCTCCCCTGTATCCTTAACCGTCATCAATAAAAGATGTTCAGTGCTCATATAATCAAAACTAACGCCGATCTGTCCCATTTCCGTAAATTTAACTGCATTGCTAAGCAAATGTGAAAGTACCTTTTCAACTCTCTTAAAATCGAGCACAAGAAGCGTAGGCACATTTTCAGAAAAAGCGACTTCAAAGCCTAGCTCTTTATCTGCTGCCTCAAGTTCAAACTTGTTAAAGAGCTTTGAAAATGCCGTCCTAGGTTGATCAACAATATCATCTATTTCAACTTCATCCTTTTCGATTCGAGCATAATCCAAAAGATCGTTTAACTTATCCATTAACAGATTCGATTGAAACTCTACTGTTTCTAAGAATACCTTAGGTTTTTCATCCGATATAAATTGCTTTAAAAGTGAAATGGAACCTATGATTCCGTTTAATGGTGTTCTTAACTCATGGCTCATATTGGCTAAAAACTGAGATTTTGAGGCATTTGCAGCTTCCTCTTTTT
>DJWQ01000157.1:0-18161 GCA_002441045.1 Firmicutes bacterium UBA6226
GTATCTAAATCAAAAATTTCAAATTGATTTTCTTCTTCAACTACTTCTTGCTCAATTACGATACCATAATCAATAGCAAGTGCTTCTGCAGATTCAAAATCAAGTAATTGATTTAGTGTTGCCATTTTTCCTAATGCAATTAACTTCATAATCACATCAGTTGTTGGTTTGTTGATAATTTCAGCAAACTGTTTTACAGTCATCTCTTCGGGAACATACACAATATCTTGAACTAATTGTTCATTGATTTTAGTTGTTCTTTCCTTTTCAGACTTTTCTTTATAAATAACACCTTTTTGCTTTTTCTTCTTACCAAAGTCGAACTGTCTTCTATTTTCAACATCCGGTGCACTAAGTTCTTCTTTTAGTAATTTTTTAGTTTTCTTTGATTTC
Organism: Firmicutes bacterium UBA6226; assembly: GCA_002441045.1. Next base: position 394 of record DJWQ01000157.1, read on the forward strand.
GTTTCTAATTTATCTGTATCAAAGGTAACAACAATTTTATCTTTCTTTGGTTTTCTTTTCTTTGGTGTTTTTTCTGCAATTTCCGCTTCAGTGAAAGTAGTCTTAGTATTATCCGTTTTTCTACCTTGACCTGGTGTGTAATCCTTATCCTTATTAAAACCACCACCAAATGATTTTGGTTTATTGTAACCACCTTGATCATTTCTTGAGCGATTTGAGTCGTATGGCTTACCATCAGCGCCAGTTCTTGGCTTGTTGTATCCGCCTCTATTTTCATAGTTTGGTTTCGAACCATCATTAGGACGATTTGGATCATACGGTCTTTTTTCATATGGTCTATTATAACCTGTACCATCGTTCTCGCGAGGTTTTCTATCTCTATTATCTTTGTTATAAGGTGGTTTTTGACCATCTCTATTGTATGGAGGTCTTTGTCCATCTCTGTTGTATTGAGGTCTTTCACCCTCTTTGTTATCGCGATTGTATGGTCTTTGGTTGTCTCTGTTATACTGAGGTCTTTCGCCATCTTTATTTTCATCGCGATTATATGACTTTTGGTAATTACTTCTTTGGTTATCGCCAGATGAACGATTGGTATTATCGCGATTTTCATAATTTCTGTTATTGCTATTATTATATGGCTTTCTTTCACCAGTAGTATTAGTATTGTTATTGTAGTTTCCGCTACCTGAAGTATTTCTATTATTGTTATAGTTATTGTTTCTATTGCGATTGTCGTAATTACGGTTGTCACCGCCTCTATTATCGCTATTTCTATTATCATTACCACGATTATCGCCACTTCTATTATCGCTATTTCTATTGTCATAGCCTTTGTTTTGACGACGATTTTCTTCTTCACGAATTTCCTTGGTTCTATCGTAAATAATCTTATGATGTTTTTCTGGCTTAGCTTGATCTTGTGACTTATTTTCAGCTGAAGCTTGTGGCTTTTCTTGTGGCTTTTCTTGTGGCTTTTCTTGTGTGTTTTTAACAGATTCTGTCTTGTCTACAGAAGCACTCTTCATAAATCTCCCTTTTAACTTACTAATTTCTTGATCTTCCAAAGTACTCATATGGTTTTTAACATCTAAACCCATTTCATGAGCTTTGTCGATCAGATCTTTGTTTGCAATATTCAACTCTTTTGCGAGTTCATGGATTCTGGTCTTTGACATTGCTTCACCTCCGGTTTATAGAGCGTCAATTTTTTCAATTAAAGCTCTTGAGAATTTTTTGTTTGTTACACCGAACAATCCATAATTGTCTTTACCAATTGCGTTTGATAAAGTTGTTTTGTCTGAGATAACTCTATAAGCGACACCTTCGGATTCACACAACGTGATTATCTTGCTTTTTGTCGATTCATTTAAATCAGTAGCAATAATCAGTAATGAAATTTTTTTGCGTTTTATTCCCTGTTCGCAAAGTGTCTCGCCTGGTACTAACTGACCAGCTTTCCTTGCGAATCCTAAAAGTGATAAAACATTACTCATGTTCACTTAACCTTTCCTTAAGCTTTTCGAACACCTCATCATCAATCTTTGTTTCTAGTGCGCGATTGAAGGCATTCTTTTTAATAGCAAGATCAAAGCATGCTTTGTCATTACAGATGTAAGCACCTCTTCCATTGGCTTTTCCTGTAAAATCGACAGATACCTCGTTCTCATTATTTTTAACAACCCTGATCAATTCCTTCTTAGGCTTTTGCGCACCACAAGCGATACATTTTCTCATGGGTATCTTTTTCATATTTATTCTTCATCTCCATATACTTCTTCATACTCGCCAATTTCTTTCAAGTAAGCTTTGTATTGAGTTTCATTTTTGATATCGATTTTCCAACCTGTTAACTTAGCAGCTAATCTTGCATTTTGGCCTTCTTTACCAATTGCAAGAGATAACTGATAATCAGGAACGACGACTAAAGCCGAATTATCATCTTCATCAACCTCTACTCTCATAACTTTCGCTGGGCTAAGTGCGTTTGAAATAAGGATAGCTGGGTTTTCATTCCATTCGATAACATCAATTTTCTCACCTTGTAACTCATCGACGATGTTTTGAACACGGTGTCCCTTTTGGCCAACACAAGATCCAACTGGATCGAGGTCAGGATTTGGTGCATAAACTGCAATTTTAGTTCTCGAACCTGGCTCTCTAGAAATACCTTTAATCTCTACTTCGCCATCGAAAATTTCTGGTACTTCAAGTTCAAATAAACGCTTAACTAATCCAGGGTGTGTTCTTGAAACATAAATCTGAGGGCCTTTAGTTGAGTTTTTAACCTCTGTTATAACCGTCTTAATTCTTTCACCTTGAATATATGCTTCATTAGGAATTTGCTCGTTTGGTTGCATAATTGCTTCAGTTCTTCCTAAGCTTATATAAACGATTCCTTTAGAAACTCTGTGAATAACACCATTTACGATTTCACTTTCTCTACTAGAATATTCATCGTAAATTACGCCTCTTTCAGCCTCACGTATTTTTTGAACAACTACTTGCTTAGCAGATTGAGCAGCAATTCTTCCAAAATCTTTTGGCGTTACTTTCTCTTTAACAACATCGCCATTTTCAAAATTTGGATCGATTTTTTTGGCATCTTCAAGAGAAATTTGAGTTATGTCATCGATGACTTCATCAGCTACAATTCTTACAGAATAAACGTTGAATTCACCATTTTCACGATTAATTTCAACTTCAACATTGTGCGAAGCACTAAAGTTATTTTTATAAGCTTTGACAACTGCATCTTCTATGACATCAAATAGCATATCAATTGCTAGTCCTTTTTCCTTCTCAAGTTGCTCTAAAGCAAGCAATAATTCTGTTTTCACCGGTTATCCCTCCTATTCAAATTCAACGACAAGTTTTGTTAGTGATACTTTGCTTTTCGGTATCTCGATTTTACCCATCTTCTCATGTTCGATCACAATATGATCGTCAATCAAACCAACGAGCTTACCATTTAAGACTTTTTGTCCTTCAAAAGCTTGAAATAACTTGAGTTGAACTTCTCTTCCAACAAATTTTTCAAATTCTTTTTCTTTCTTGAGAACACGTTCAACACCTGGAGAAGAAACTTCAAGGAAATACTGTTCTTCAATAGGATCAAGTGCATCTAACTTTGCATTTAGAAACTGGCTTACCATTTGACAATCATCTAATGTTACCGGCTCTTCTTTATCAATGGTAACTCTCAAATATCTGTAAGGACCTTCCTTAACAAACTCAATATCAACGATTTCCATATTATTTGTCGCTACAAACGGGGTCAAAATTTCTTCGACGACATCTACAACTCTTCTTTTTTTCATATTACGCACCTACTTTCAATTCTATGTAGTCTATATTCAGCGATAGTGATTAATCGCATAAATGCCCATATCAATAACAAAGAGTGGGAAATCCCACTCTTGCTGTCAACTACTATTTACTTGAATATTATAACATATCTAACCCTGTTATGCAAATGAGAATAGTGATAATTGATTGTCTTCAGGCATGTCTTCAAAACACCCATGTTGTTTTAAAGTTTCAATCACTGTTTTTGACACTTTTGTTAATCGTTGGAAGTCCTCAATTGACATAAATTCTTCCTGTTCTTCTCTGGTTTTTACGATGCTCAGCGCTGCGGACTCACCAACACCTTGAAGTGCGAGAAATGGTGGTAGGATCTTTCCATCGACAATCTTAAACTGTAATGCATCGGATTTCAATAAATCAACTTTCAAGAAATTGAAGCCTCTACTATACATCTCATCAGCAATTTCAAGAATACCTTGCAGATCTTGTTCCTTTTTCGTAGGTTTTTCAAGTGCGTCCAGTTCCTTCATTTTAGCACGGATCACTTCAACACCTTTACAAATTAGATCTGCATCAAAATCATCTACTTTTGTTGAAAAATAGGTTGCATAAAAAGCAAGAGGATAATGTACCTTAAAATAGGCAATTCTAACCGACATCATAACATATGCAACCGCATGTGCCTTAGGAAACATATACTGAATGGTTTGACAAGAATTGATGTACCAATCCGGAACATTATTTTCTTTCATAACCTTGATTTCTTCTTCCTTTAAGCCTTTACCTTTTCTTACATTTTCCATAATTTTGAACGATGTTAATGGCTCAAGTTTCATCTGAATCAAATAGTTCATAATATCATCACGAGTTGCAATTACTTCCTTTATCGTAACTGTGTTATTTCTTACCAAATCCTGTGCATTATTTACCCATACATCAGTACCATGTGAAAGACCTGAAATACGTACTAAGTCAGAAAATGTTTCAGGATTGGTATCTCTTAGCATTTGTCTAACAAACTTTGTACCAAACTCTGGAATTCCTAAACTGCCGATGTCCAAAGAGTAAGATGGATCTTTTATCTTCAAGGTCTCAGCAGATGTAAAAATCTTCATCGTATCCGGATCACCAAGTGGAATATCAAAAACATTGACACCTGTTAATTGTTCAAGATACTTGATGATCGTCGGAACGTCGTGCCCAAGTATGTCTAGTTTTAATAAACGGCCACTTATAGAATGATAGTCAAAGTGAGTGGTAATAACATCGGATGAAGTATCATTCGCAGGATACTGAATCGGGCAAAACTCATGAATATCGCGATCAGCCGGCACTACCATAATACCACCTGGATGTTGTCCTGATGTCCTTTTAACGCCAGTCAACCCCTGTGCCAAACGTTCGATTTCGTATCGATGCATATCAATTTCGCGTTCTTCAAAGTACTTTTTAACATAACCATAGGCTGTTTTATCCGCGATGGTACCTATGGTTCCCGCTTTAAATGTCTTGCCCTTACCAAATAGAACCTCACAATATTTATGCGCATTGGCTTGATAGATGCCAGCAAAGTTTAAGTCGATATCAGGCTCTTTATCGCCATCGAATCCAAGGAAGGTTTCAAATGGGATGTCAAAGCCATCTTTAAAATATCTTTCTCCACAAACTGGACAGTCTTTATCTGGCATGTCGACACCAGCGCCATATACGCCATCAGTGAAAAACTCTGAGTGCTTACAATTCTTACAAATATAATGAGGTGGTAATGGATTAACTTCTGTTATATCACTCATGGTTGCAGCGAACGAAGATCCTACAGACCCCCTAGATCCAACAAGAAAACCATCTTCTAAAGACTTAGTAACCAATTTTTGAGCGATGATGTACATGACTGCATAACCATTGCCTATAATGGAATTAAGCTCCCTTAAAATTCTTTTTTCGACAATTTCAGGTAATGGATTACCATAAATCCGTTCTGCTTTCGCCATACACATGGTTCTAAATTCTTCATCAGCACCATCGATAGAAGGTGGAAACGTTCCTTTGGGTACTGGCCTTACCCATTCACACATATCTGCAATTTTAAGTGGATTATCTATAACGACTTCTTCAGCTCGTTCACCGAGATAGGCAAACTCTTCAAGCATCTCTTCTGTCGTTCTAAAATAAAGAGGCGCTTGATTATCAGCATCACTATAGCCATTACCGGCCATAAGAATTCTTCTAAAAACTTCATCTTCTGGGTTTAAGAAATGAACATCACAAGTTGCCACGACTGGCTTCCCTAAAGCATCTCCCATTTTAAGGACTCTACGATTGAGATTTCTAAGTTCCTCAACGGATTTGATCTTACCATTTTCAAGCATAAATGCATTATTATCAATGGGTTGAATCTCTAAATAATCATAAAAGTTTGCGATTTCAAGCACCTTATCTTCTGGCAAGTTGTTCATCATTGCTTTAAAAACTTCGCCAGCCTCACATGCACTACCAATTAACAAGCCTTCTCTTTTACTGCGCAAAAGAGATTTGGGTACCCTTGGCTTTCTATAGTAGGTATTAAGGTTTGAATGAGATACGATTTCATATAGGTTCCTTAAGCCCGCTTGCGTTTGAGCGAGGATTATTACATGGTTCATTTCAAGTTGGCTATAATCATAATTCAGCATAGCGTATTTATTCAGTTCTATGAGATTATGAACCTCACGTTCGCTTAGCATATTGATAAAATGAATAAATACACGTGCAGTTGCTTCTGCATCTGCTACCGCACGATGATGATCGTTTAAAGCAATCTTCAAATGCTTTGTGATCGCCTTTAAATTATGTTTTTTTATACTGGTCAAAAGAAGCCGACTTAAAGTCAATGTATCTAATATCAGCGAGGTAAATGGAATATTGTATAACTTGCAATAATGTCGAATGAAAGAGCAATCAAAGGTTGCATTGTGTGCAACAACTGGTGCGCCATCAACAAAGGCCATAAACTTAGGCAATACTTCTTCTAAAGTAGGCATTTCAGATACCATTGCCTCGGAAATACCTGTCAACTCTACAATATTCGGTGGAATAGGACGATTGGGATTTATTAATTGACTAAATTGCTCAGTTACGACACCTTCAACAACCTTAACTGCACCAATTTCGATAATTGTATCTCCATGATATGAAAAGCCTGTTGTTTCAATATCGAATACTACATAAGTTTCGTTTAATCTATAATCCGTAGCATGATCAATCATATTTGCCTCATCATTGATCAAGTAACCTTCAACCCCATATAGTACTTTTATTTTATCTCCTGCAACCTGAGCTGCATCAGGGAAAGCCTGCAATACACCATGGTCAGTAATTGCAATTGCAGGATGTCCCCAATCAATTGCAGTCTGAATGAGTTTCTTAACAGGTGTCATGCCATCCATTTCACTCATATTGGTGTGAAGGTGTAGCTCAGCGCGTTTTCTTTTTGCTAAATCTACTCTAGGAACAATCTCTTTTCCTTTATTGATTGAAGAAAATAATAAAACAGACTCTTTATCAAACTGGTCGTATCGATTTACACCCTCTATGATATACCAGTTGCCTTTTTTAAGTTCTGGTAAAAGTGTTTCGAACTCACTTGGTTTTAAGAATTGCTTACAAGCGACCGCATTTGACATATCTGAAAGAAAAAGCTTAAGCAAAACTTTTCCACCACGTAGCTCACGCGATTCAAAATTGACAAGTTCACCTTCGATGGCATAAGTCTCTTCTTCTTGAGTTATATCTATTATTTTTGAAATTGACCTTCTAATTTTATTTCTATAGATTACTTCTGGCGCATTTGATTTAACAGCTTTTTCAGGATCTCTTTTAAAAGTTGATTGCTTAGTTAAAGGTGCAGTCGTAGCCGTTTGAGAAGCACTTTTTTTGATTTCCTCATCACTATATCCACCTGTGGTTGAAGCAACTATTGAAGCTGCGGCTTCTTCTTGTTGACGTTCAAATTCCACCAAGCCTTCAAGCTCATTTTTCAAAGATTCAGTCGTTATTTCATATGTCTTTTTTAAATTTTGTTCGCAAATCATATGAATCATTTCATCAGTTTTATAATTGTGAAATGTATTCTCAAGACCTTTGTCCTCAAAAATAATATGAATGCGATTGTGACCAAAATTTATTTTAGATCTTCTTAAAATACTTGCAACTGCTGGATTCTTTCTCTTAATAACTAGTAAAATATTATCCCAATTTTCTCTAGCTTCATTGCCTTCATCCGTTGCAATAGTATCCTGTACCGTCTTAACGGAATCTATATTTTCATCGGAAGTATCACTATTAGCACATACTTGGACTTCCTTTATATCAGAAGCTCTGACAAAATTATCCCTAGTACTTGCCATATCATTTGCTATTGAATCACCACACTCAATACAAAATGTTTCAACAAAACTCAAATGTGATTTAAGCTTCTTCTCTAGCTTTAAAATATGATCCGTCCTTATTTCAGGATGATAAGCCATTTTTATATTGAGTAAAGATTCATTTTTACGGTATTCAATTTTTTTGATTTCAACGTCGTTAATTCCTAATGATTCTAGAATTAACTGATTAAAGGGCATTCTTTCCATTTAATCACCTTTCATTTATAAGCTATCGATTTCCTTAAGCACTGCCTCAATGACTTCATCTTCTTTAAGTTTTCTTATAACAATGCCCTTTTTAAACAACAAAAATTCATTTTTTCCACCAGCGATACCAAGATCAGCTTCCTTAGCTTCTCCAGGACCGTTTACTGCGCATCCCATAACTGCTAACGTTATGGGTTTATCCATATGACTTACTTTTTCCTCAAGCTGTTTCGCAATTCTTACTAAATCAACTTCGGTTCTACCACAGGTTGGACATGAAATTAACTTCACACCAAAATTACGCAGGTCCATCACTTCTAAAATCTTCTTAGCCGCTTTTACTTCCTCAACAGGATCGTCAGTAAGTGAAACACGAATCGTACTTCCAATACCGTCAAATAGTAATATTCCGATGCCTATTGCAGATTTAATCGTACCAGTATAATTGGTTCCCGCTTCAGTAATTCCTAGATGCAAAGGATAGTCAACTTTTTGACTGAGCAATCTATATGAATCAACTGTCAGTTTAATGTCAGAAGCTTTAAGTGAAATAACGATGTCATTAAAATTCAAGTTTTCCAATATTTCAACGTGACCAAGTGCACTTTCTACAAGTGCNNGGGACACCTTTAAATTTTGCCAACTCAACGACTTCTTTTACTCTCTCAATACTTCCGATATTCCCTGGATTGAGCCTGATTTTATCAACGCCATTTTCCATTGCCTTTAAAGCCAACCTATAGTCAAAATGAATATCAGCAACCAACGGAATATCAATTTGTTCTTTAATCTGCTTGATTGCTTCAGCAGCTAACATATTGGGTACCGCAACTCTTACAATTTCACAACCAGCTTCCTGTAGACGATGAATCTGTGAAACCGTTTCTTTTACATTTTCAGTTTTTGTATTGCACATAGATTGTATGGCGATTGGAAAACCACCACCAATGTATCGGTTTCCTATTTTAACAACTTTTTCTCTCATCTCAACCTACAATCTTTGTATATCCTTAAATACCAAGAAAACCATTAACGCCATCAATATTGCAAACCCTACTAAATGAACATAGCCTTCTTTTTCTCTATTAATTGGTTTTCCTTTAATCATCTCAATTAGAACAAATATAATTCTACCACCATCAAGAGCAGGAAAAGGTAATAAATTAACGATTCCCAAATTGATAGAAATATATGCTGCTAAGAAAAGTAAGTTCATAAGTCCTGTCTTTGAGGCTTCACCTATGATGCTAACTAATCCAACAGGGCCAACGACTTCACCTTCAACTTTGCCACTTCCTAATTGGCCAAAGAATTTAAATATATCTGTAAAAAAAGTTCCGAATTGTTTACCTGCATTGATAAATGCTTGATCAATTTGCTTAACAAATTTTGTTTGTATGCCAACTTGATAGCCACCACCTTCACGTGCCTGTGGCACGATATCAAAAGTCATTTCCTGACCCTCTCTCAACACAACGATAGATAAAGTTTGACCTTCACTGCCATTAATACTCTCGATCACTTGTTCCCAATTCTTTATTTCAGAATTATTGATAGATATAATTTTGTCATCTACTTTTAGACCCGATGCTTCAGCAGGATAACCTTCGATGATTGCACCGATAGAGTTCGATGGTGCACCCATACCAAACATTATAATGACTAAGAGCACATACGCTAATATAAAATTCATAATTGCGCCTGCTGCAAGTATAATCAATCTCGGTAACGGCTTTTTACTTGAAAAGCTTCTTGGATCCTCTGAAGCTTCATCTTCACCTTCCATTTTGACATACCCACCAATAGGGAAGAGTCTAAGAGAATATAACGTCTCTTTACCTTGTTTTTTAAGAATACTTGGACCCATTCCTAATGCGAACTCCAAAACCTTAACACCACTTAATTTAGCGGTAGTAAAATGTCCGAGTTCATGTGCAAAAACAATCATTCCAAATACAAAAATAAAGCTAATTGCTGTCAACATAAGCTACATCCTTTCTTTCTGTCTCACTTTATAGCAAATTATTTAAAAAAGGTTTTAACAATATTCCTAGCTTCTTGATCCGCCATAAAAATATCATCTAACGTTGGGGATAATATATTTTTAAATTTTGCCATCGTATGATTGATGAAATCAGAAATATCATAAAAACCAATTTTATCATCAAGATACGCTTGTACCAAAACTTCATTTGCAGCGTTCATAACTGTAGGCATAATTCCGCCAACTTTAACAGAACTTACCGCTATTTCTAAGCAAGGAAAACGATCAAAATCTGGTTGATCGAAGGTTAACGCAGATAATTTTGTAAAATCTAATGGTTCAACTGTATTTGGATATCTTTCTGGATAATCCAAAGCATAAATAATTGGCACCCTCATATCCGGTGCCCCTAATTGAGCCATAATCGCATGATCTTTAAACTGAACCATTGAATGAATGATACTTTGAGGGTGTACAACAACTTGAATTTGATCGATTGAAACATCAAAAAGCCATTTCGCTTCAATAAACTCTAGTCCTTTGTTCATCAGAGTTGCAGAGTCAATGGTTATTTTCCTACCCATAGACCAATTTGGATGTTTTAACGCCTCTACTGCTTTTTTATTCCTAATTTCATCCTTTGTAAAATTTCTAAAAGCGCCACCTGATGCCGTTAACAATATTTTATCGATTGCTCGATGTGATTCACCATTTAAACACTGAAAAATTGCACTATGTTCAGAATCAACCGGCAATATAACACTATTATATTCTCTAGCAAGTGGCATAATAATTTCACCTGCAGTCACTAATGTTTCTTTATTTGCAAGTGCAATGGTCTTTCCTTTTTTTATCGCTGCAACGGTTGGCTCTAAGCCAATATTTCCTACTACTGAAGTGATTAAAATATCCACAGCATCAGACGTTGCAATATCAATCAAGCCCGACATACCTGTCAACACTTTTATAGAAGTGTCGCATAATGCATTTTTTAAAGAAAGATATTGTGACTCATCAAAAACAACCACTACTTCAGGTTTAAAACGTCTCGCCTGTTCAATTAATGGTTCGATACGATTATTACAGCTAAGTGCATAGATTTCAAATCGATCACTTTCTGAGATAATGTCTAGAGCTTGAGTGCCTATAGAACCAGTGGACCCAAGAATCGTAATTTTCTTTTTATTATTATGATTTATGCTCATGTTTTCTCCATATAAAAACGAGCATATTTCTATGCTCATAATTTTCTATATTTGATTTATATAATTAAATAATACCATAAAATAATACACAAGTGGTAACACGATAATTAAACTGTCGAAACGATCCAGCACGCCACCGTGTCCAGGCATTATTTTACCAAAATCTTTAATGTCAAATATTCGTTTCATTTTTGATGCTATCAAATCGCCAATTTGCGATAAAACGCTCCCAATCAAGCCTAAAAATATAGCATAAAATTGAAACTCTGGCATAAATGCTCTCGCATAGAAATAGCTCAACACTAGACAAGCGATAACACCACCCAAAGAACCTTCAACTGTCTTGTTGGGGCTAACCGATGGAATCAATTTGGTTTTACCTAGAAGCTTACCAGTTAAATAAGCAAAGGTATCTGTTGAGAATGCAATCACAAAAGGAAACCAAACGAAAAAAGCATTGTTAAAATCTGAAATTAATATCAAATGAGACAACATATATGGCACATACAAAAAGCCTAAAATAGTTGTCATCGCATCACCAATTGTCATTTTACCGAAAACTACAAAAGTAAGAGATACAAAAATCAACGATGCAATAATTAGTCCTAATGCATTCAATGAACTTGTAAAATAAAGATTAACGTAAAGTGCAATCGTCGCTATATATCCAATTGTTTTTGAAGGTTTATAGTCTCTAGAAAATGCTTTATAAAATTCATACAGCCCAACTAAACTAATAATCAGTACTGCAGCATACAAAAGCTTTCCACCTAAAATTAAGACAGCTATCAATATCGGTAATGCTACTAATGCAGATAAAGTTCTAACTAACATGATTGCTCCTTATATCGCACCATAACGACGATTGCGATTTTGATATTCTATAATTGCTCGTTGTAAAGCTATTTCATTGAAGTCAGGCCAGTAAATTGATTCAAATTTAAATTCAGTATAAGCAACTTGCCATAAAAGGAAATTGCTCAATCTATACTCACCGCTCGTTCTTATCAAGAGATCTGGATCGGGCATACCTGCTGTATATAAATAAGATGATACCATCTCCTCATCAATATCACTAATATTAAGATCTCCTGAAACGCAATTTTCTGCAATTTTCTTAATGGCCATGATAATTTCATCTCTTGAACCATAATTCAGTGCTATGTTAAATTGCATTGAATGATTGTCTTTAGTTAAATCAAGTGCATATTCAACTTGTTGTTTTGCATATTCAGGTAGTCTGTTGATATCGCCTAAAATATTGACTTTAATATCGTTAGAATGGATTTCTTTTATTTCAGACTGGATATACTTTACCAAAATATTCATCAATCCATTAACTTCATCAGAAGGTCTTTTCCAGTTTTCCGTCGAAAAAGCGTAAAAAGTAATATATCCAATTCCAAGCTTCTTACTTTCTTTCACAATGCGCTTTAATGTCTCAGTACCTGCATTATGGCCTACTAGTCTCGGCATCCCTCTTTTTTTAGCCCATCTGCCATTACCATCCATGATAAAAGCAATATGCTGGGGCAAATTATTAAAATCAATTTCTTGCGATCGCTTTTTAAAAAGCATTTTGCACCTCATTAATTTACTAAGATAATTGTGTTCGTACACTACTTAATAATTATATATGCCCTCCTAGAGGAGGGCATTAATACGAGAATTATACTTCCATAATTTCTTCAGCTTTTTTTGTAACTGCTTGATCAATTTTACTTACTATATCATCAACCATTTTTTGTACTTCTTTTTCAGCTGAAGTTAAATCATCTTCTGTGATTTCTTTCGCTTTTTCCATTTTTTTAAGATGATCAATTGCATCACGTCTCTCATTTCTTAAAGCGACTTTTGCATCTTCACCCAGCTTTTTAACATTCTTTTGAAGATCTTTACGTCTTTCCTCAGTTAACATCGGAATTACGAGGCGAATCATTTTACCATCATTACTTGGATTAATTCCCAAATCTGCTATTTGTATTGCTTTTTCTATTTCTCTTAAAATAGAGGTATCATAAGGTTGAATCTGAAGAATTCTTGGTTCCGGAACAGAAATACTTGCCAATTGCTTGATTGGAGTTTCAGAGCCATAATAATCCACTTTAACCTTATCAAGAATTAGAGGATTCGCACGTCCAGCGCGAATATGATTTAATTCCTCTTTAAGTACGCTTAAAGTTTTCTCCATTTTTTCGCTTAACGTTTCATGAACATGATTTCTCATTATTTCCTCCTAAAATTTATTATTCGCCGAAAACTAATGTTCCAACGTTTTCACCGGCACACGCCTTCATTATATTTTCTGGTTGATTTAAATCGAAGACTTGAATAGGAATATGATTGTCCATACAAAGTGTAATTGCAGAAAAGTCCATAACAGCTAATTTTTTATTAAGAATTTCACTGTAAGAAAGCGAACTATATTTCACCGCATTTGGATTAATCATTGGATCGCTATCATAAACACCATCGATTCGCTTCGCTAACAAGATGAGCTCAGCGTCCATCTCAGCAGCTCTTAAAGCAGCAGTAGTATCTGTAGAGAAAAATGGACTTCCAGTACCCGCTGCGAAGATAACAACTTCACCAGCATTTAAATAATTTACCGCATTTTCTCTATTATAGTTCTCAGCAAGTTGTGTCATAGAAATGGCACTAATTACTCTTGATTTTACTTTTAAGAACTTCAAAGCATCCGCCATAGCTAGGGAATTCATAACAGTTCCCATCATCCCCATATAGTCTGCAGTCGTACGTTCCATATTTTTAGAGCTACGGCCTCTCCAAAAGTTTCCTGCCCCTATTACAACGCCAACCTCAATTCCTGCATCAGCCATTTTTTTAATATAGGTAGCAACATTTGATATAACTTGATCATCTATACCAAATCCCTTTTGTCCGGCGAGAACCTCACCACTAAGCTTCAGTATAACCCTCTTATACTTAAATTCCACTGAACATACCTCCGTTCCCTTCTATTCTACAGCAATTTATAAAGCCATTCAAATATTTTTTAATTAATAGAAATCTTTGTACTTTTGGTATAAGAATCTATTGAAATTAATGTTAAATCCTATTCTTTAAAAAAGAGAACACAGCAATGTGTTCTCTTTGATTTAACTAGTTTAATTAACCTTGAAGTGTTTTAGCTACTTCTTCAGCAAAGTTTTCTTGTTTTTTCTCTAAACCTTCACCAACTTCAAAACGAGCGAATCTTCTGATTGAAAGATTTTCACCGATGATAGCGATTTTTTCTTTTAATAATTCACCAATCGTTTTGTCAGGATCTTTGATAAAAGGTTGCTCAAGTAAACAAACTTCTTTGTAATATTTAGCAATTCTACCTTCAACCATTTTATCAACGATTTGAGCAGGTTTGCCTTCGTTAAGCGCTTGGTTTCTTAAGATTTCTTTTTCTTTTTCGATTGCATCTGCTGGTACATCTTCAACTCTAACATATAATGGATTTGCAGCAGCAACTTGCATTGCAACATCTCTACCAAAGTCTTGGAAATCAGCGTTTTTAGCAACGAAGTCAGTTTCACTGTTAATCTCTACGATAACACCAATTCTTCCACCATGAATATATGAAGAAATAATACCTTCAGATGCGATACGATCCATTTTCTTAGCAGCTTTAGCAATACCTTTTTCTCTTAAGTATTTCACAGCTTCTTCAATATTTCCATTTGTTTCAACTAGCGCTTTTTTACAATCCATCATACCAGCGCCAGTTGTCTCTCTTAATTCTTTTACCATTGAAGCAGTAATTTCCATAGGTTCCTCCTCATGTACTTTTCTACATTATTTTACATTCTGGACACGTCCAAAATAATTGTCTTAGTTAAATAGAGATTTATGACTTTAAAAAAAGGCAAGAGCCAGACTCTTGCCTCTCAGTAGTATTATTACTCAGCAGCTTCTTCAGTTGCTACAGCTTCAGTATCAGTTAATTGCTCACCTTGTTTAGCTTCGATGATCGCATCTGCCATTTTACCAGCGATTAATTTAACTGCACGGATAGCGTCGTCATTACCAGGAATTACATAATCAACTTCATCTGGATCACAGTTTGTATCTACGATAGCAACAACAGGGATACCAAGAACTTTAGCTTCTTTAATTGCAATTCTTTCTTTTTTAGGGTCAACAACAAACATAGCACTTGGTAATTTGTGCATGTCTTTGATACCGCCTAAGAATTTTTCTAATTTTTCTTTATCAGCTCTAAGTTTGATAACTTCTTTTTTAGGAAGTGCTTCAAAAGTACCATCGATTTCCATTTTCTCAAGTTTGAATAAAAGATCAATTCTTTTCTTGATTGTTTTGTAGTTTGTTAACATACCACCTAACCATCTTTGGTTAACGAAGTACATACCCGCTCTTCTAGCTTCTTGTTCGATCGCTTCTTGAGCTTGTTTTTTAGTACCTACAAATAAAACAGTACCGTTTTCTTCAACGATGCTTTTGATGAAAGAGTATGCATCTTCAACTTTACCTACAGTTTTTTGAAGGTCGATGATGTAGATACCATTTCTTTCTGTAAAGATGTATTCAGCCATTTTAGGGTTCCATCTTCTTGTTTGGTGTCCAAAGTGTACACCAGCTTCTAGTAATTCTTTCATTGAAATTACTGACATGTGAGTTCCTCCTTGTTTTTTCCCTCCTCGCTTTTCATCTTTCAAAGGGACTAGATAGCAACACCTTTAAAATTGAAGCGAGTGTGATTTAATAATTACCTTGGATATTATACCACAGCGATATATAAAGCACAATAATAAATACGCTTATATTCCTTATTTTTTAAGTGATAATAAGAGCTGTATTTCACCCATACCAATACCAAGTTCCTTTGCGATTTGAGTGAGAGATTTTCCCTGACTTCTTAAAAGTATAATTTTATCGATTGTCTCTAACTCATTGCTATTAAAATTCTGGGTTTGATCAGTTATGATATCATTGTGCTTACTTGATTTAGATACTGGCAAATCCTCCAAATCTGAACTATCATCTTCATCATGGATCAGCCACTCAGAAGGCTCAAAAGATCTATTTTGATTCCTATTTTTTTGGTCAAACTGTTTTTGCATTTTACTTAGGTTTGATTGAATATCTTTCAAAGATTCAATTTGTGTATCCGTATTTTGAGCGATGATTTTCTCAACTTTACTTGCAGTCATAGTCTTAACATCGTTAACCAATTGCGTTAAATCACTTATTTCCTTTTCATGGATGCTGTATTTACCTTCCAAATCGTCAGCAATTTCATAAAAAGCACGATTCATTTCATCGATTGAGACCTGCAATGCTTCAAGTAAATTAAAAAGATCGCCTTCTTTATATAGTTTTGATTGTTCTAATATCTGTTCCTGTTTTTTGATTGCTTTATTGAGCTCGTTTCTCATCAAAAAAAGGGAACTGATAACTATTATCAGCCCAATTGTAAAAGAAACCATATACATTTTTAAACCCTCATATCAAAACGTCCACCTGCTACGTTTATTTTTTTATTTAATTCCTTGTCCTTTTCGCTCAGTTCTTCTTCTTTTTTAGATTTGCTTTGTTGATATCTACGTCGCCTAGATTCATGCTCGTTCTCATCTTCATCCGTTACACGTCTAAACTCCGCCTGTTCCATTTCATTAACAGTCTGTGTTTTCCGAATATCGTCTTGTCGGGATTTGTCTTGAATTTTAGCAAGTTCGTTGTCCATTTTACTGACGACAGTTTGCTTGGCCTGATGAATTTCTTGAGTTTTGTGTATAACGACTTGCATGTCTACCGGACGTATAGACATATGCGCCTCCTAATCTAATAGCCTATTGTCACTATATCACCTTTATCTTTTGTAATAATAGTATGTGACAAAGCATATTTAACGTAATAACTCGTACTACCTATTTTAACCCTTGTGCCAGGATAAATTGTCTTCGCTTTAAGCTGAGCACCCCTAATATTGTTAACTAGCTCATTAATCATTTTTAAACGTAGTCTCTTTTCAGATAATTGTACATCTAAATCAAGAAAGTTACCACTATATTTCTTAAGCATAAAAATTGATCTTTCATCCTCAGGATTTTGTTCAACCTTAAGCTTTAATATTTTGATAGATTTGTCTAACTTATCGTGCATCTCCATTAACTCTTTCACTTCAGTTGTTAAGGTCTTTAACTCTTCAATAACTTCCACATCAACGCCCATTTTGATCGATGTGATTATCCCCATCTCTGATCCAACGACATTAGCTTCAATATCGCTTTTACTTGTAATTTCGCCGCCAACGATCAAGCCCTTCTTACCTTTAACTACAATTTTACCATCCGACTTAACGATGCTATTCATAATGGCACCCGTTTCAATATCACCTTTACAGTTAACATTTGCGCTGTTAATAAAATTACTGGTCAATTGGCCTTCACAGGTTACAAAAGCTGCATCATGTCCCTGAATACCACGAGATATCGTAATGTTCCCACGTGATATCAGTTCTGCACCTTCAACAACACCATTAACTGTAAGATCGCCTTCGCATGAAATTTTATAGCCCGATGTCACATTACCATTGACGACCACTTCACCTTGAAAATCGATATTTCCAGTTTCTACACCAACATCACCTTTGATCTCTAAAAGCTTTATTACTGCTATTTTATC
>DJWQ01000157.1:18230-29947 GCA_002441045.1 Firmicutes bacterium UBA6226
TTTACAGCTAAAATATCGCCCTCTTTAACGGTTTCAACAAAACCCATATTTTTAAAATCAACACGACCATCATCTAAAACCTGAGGTTTAGCTTTATGTTCTTTATTTACTAAATGCTCAATACTAGCATCTCGCCCATTTTCATGTGGAATACCTTCAGCTATCACTTCATTGAAAACAGTTTTACCATTTTGACAAATCGCTTCAATAATGTTGTATTTCAAGCCAAAAATAACGTTTTTATCTTTAAGCAAACGAATAACTTCTTCTGATTTCACTTTTACATCAGAAGAGAAAAATTCTATAGAAAGATAAGCTTTATAGTAGTCGTCGGAAATTTTAACGGCTATATCAAACTTCTTTTTATCCTCGCTCATTTTTTCCCCCTTGAAAGACTATTTTACGCGAACAACGTATACTTATAGTATCGGCATAAATCTATGTTTTTATAATTAAATTATACCATAAATAGTATTCTATTAATATTTAAAAATTCAAACAATTAAATCCGTTCAAAAAAATCATCAAAATAAATATAGTGCATTATTGATCATCTCAAAATGCACTAATACAAATCGTTCAAAGTCAGTTTTAATTTAGCAATTGCCTTTGTATGAATCTGTGATACTCTTGATTCAGAAATGCCTAATATTTCAGCAATTTCTTTATACGTCAAGTCAGAATAATAATATAATTGCATGACCTTTTGTTCTTTTTCAGGTAAATTGTCAATCGCTTTAATTAACAATCTCTTTACTTCTTTATTGGCAAAATTATCTTCAGGCTGAAAATCTACTGAATCAGAAGCAATGTCAAAGTTCGAATTGTCTTCTAACCTTTCTTCAAGTGAAACTACAGAATAAGTAGTTACCTCTCCCATAAGTTTATTATACTCTTCTAGGGTAATATCCAATTCTTGAGCAACGTGTTCATCTGTCATTTCATTGCCATGCTTTTTTTGTGCATTTGCAATAGCTTCTTCTACTTTTTTATACTTTTGTCTCGTGCTCCTCGGGATCCAATCCATATGTCTGATTTGGTCAATAATCGCACCCCTAATGCGTATATTNNAAATCATCGAACTCCACATGCGCATTGTAACTAGAATAAAGTCTACCTGCAATAATTTTGACCAAAGCAACATAATGGATGATAAGTTCGTCCTTAGCTTCTTGAATGTTACGTTCCTTGTAATTAATCCAAAGTTGCTCTGTCATTTTATACACCTTCATTTTATAGTTCTTTAATTCCTTTACCAGCTGTTTTAATTAACAGCTTCCCATTTTCACTAAAAAACTCAATTGTTCTACCAAAGTTGCCGCCGGTGTCATCTGCTTTAATTGGTATGCCATAATCTTTAAGAATTTCTCTTACCGCTTCAGCATTACGCTCTCCAATCTTCATGGTATCGTTCTGAGAAGTAAAAGAGAACATCTGTGCGCCGCCTGCAATTTTCGCAACAAACCTCGCACGACGTCCCCCTAACTGTTCCATTTGAGCAATCAGCTCAA
This sequence comes from Firmicutes bacterium UBA6226, assembly GCA_002441045.1. The sequence goes on from DJWQ01000157.1 coordinate 19,742, forward strand.
CGATTGCAGTATCGGCAAACTTCGCAAGATTTTCATTTTTTCTTATAGCTTTACTGGATGGCAACATTATATGTGCCATCCCAGTCACTTTTGTAGTTGTGTCATATAAGCAGATTCCTACGCACGAACCGAGTCCCAATGTTGTTAAGGCATCGGGATATACAACGGCTTTTAAATCTGCCATTCCTACTTTTACCATGTTGCTCATAAAGTCACTCCCAGACTCCCAAGTAAAACCTCATACGAATCCATGTCCGGTATTAAGAAAAAGTAGCCGTCAACACTTTTTGCTTCAAGGACTTCTATAAACTCATTTTGTATGATTAGTACATTATCACTTAACTGACCGAAATGAATCGCAGGAACACTTAAAATTGCGCCTGCCATATCAATTGCAATTGCTGGAATTGATATCTTAATTTTAAGATTTGTTAGACCAGACAATGAAGCTATATAGGAGCCAGCAAGTATATTTCCGATTTCTTTTAAAGCAGAAATCGTAAATTCATCAAACTCTGCTGTATCTCTAGGCATCAATAAGTTAACCAAATTACTTGCAGATTTTTGATCGAGGACAAACATGATACTTCCGGTCATATCGCCCTCGATTTTAAAGAATATACCACAAACGACGTTTTCTGGACCACCCAACAATTCAGGTACTTGATCGAAATCCAACAATTTTACGATTGGCACCTTCATGTCAATTTTCTTATCGATCATTTTTGCTAGAGAGGTCGCTGCATTACCAGCACCAATATTGCCGATTTCGCGTAAAACATCAAGTATAATTGTGTTGTTCATTTTGTCAAACTGAAAACTCATGAGTGGCTCCTATTCGATGTGCTCGATATTTAATACTTTGTATAAATCAATTAACATGATTATACNNGCCGCTTTTTTTACCTATGTTTTTAATAAATTCATTGTTGATCTCTTTTTTCACATTTGGTGCAGCATCAATATCTTCGTCTGTAATTTGCAAAACTTCTGAAGAAGAATCCACTAGCATCCCTATTTTATTTTCATCTAAATTGACAATAATAATTCTTGTTTCTTCAGAAACTGGTTTTGGTTCTAGACCAAATCTTGCTCTGAGGTCAACTACAGGTACAATTATACCCCTTAGATTGACTACACCTTTAATATAGTTTTGAGTATATGGTACTCTCGTAATCGGTAATACTTTCTCGATATTCTCAACATTCTGAATGTTAATGCCATAATACTCTTGATTGAGTCTAAACGTTACAAATTCTCTAAATTCACTCATCTTATCACCTCTACTAGAACAATTGGTTTGGATCGACAATCAATGCAACGCTACCGTTACCAAGAATAGTCGCGCCTGCAATAGCTTTAATACCAGTAAGGTATTTGCCAAGTGACTTGATGACGATTTCTTGTTGACCGATTAAACTATCTACAACAAGTCCTGCTTCAACATCGCCTTTTTTAACGATAACTACGATTAACTCGTCTAATTCTTCGTGCCCAGCTTCGATATCTAGAACTTCTTTCATTCTAATAATTGGTAAAGTTTTATTTCTGTAAAGTACAACTTCTTGATCTTGTACCATTGTGATTTTACTAGTTTCGATCGTTGTAATTTCTTTAATGTTGTTAAGCGGAATGGCAAATTTCTCTTCATTTAAATTAACCATTAATGCTTGGATAATCGCAAGTGTAAGCGGTAATCTAATAACAAATTTACTACCTTGTCCAAGATTTGATATTACTTCGACCGTGCCGTTGATAGCTTCGATTTTAGATTTAACAACATCCAAACCAACACCACGACCCGAAAGATCAGTAACCTTATCCATCGTACTGAATCCAGCTCTAAATAATAGATTTATCAAATCTTTATCCGTCATTGCATCTGCTTCATCTCTAGTAACAATTTTCTTTTCAATTGCTTTACGTTTAATGACTTCTGGATCAATCCCTTTACCATCGTCCTCGACTTCGATTACGACTGTATTGCCATCTGGATACGCTCTTAAAGCAACAAATCCTGATTCGTCTTTTCCTAACTTAAGTCTGTCTGCTGGTGATTCTATACCATGATCAAGCGAATTTCTAATTAAGTGGATTAATGGATCACCAATTTCATCAATTACAGTTCTGTCAACCTCAGTTTCTTCACCTGACATAAATAATTTGATGTTTTTTCCCAAATCCTTCGATAAATCTCTTACAAGACGTGGGAATCTATTGAATGTTCTTTCAACTGGAACCATTCTAACTTTCATTACTGCATCATGAAGACTGGTTGTTATTCTCTCAAGATATTCAATAGCTTCGTTCATATTGTTTTTATTACCCTGTTCTTGAGATTTATGACTCGTGGTATCTAAATCCTCAAGTCGAGTTTTAATGATAATTAACTCACTTACAAGGTTCATTAAATTATCTAAACGACCAATTTCTACTCTAACCGTCTTTGATGTTTTTCCTTTGTCGCCTTTGTTTTGATTGTCTTCTTTGGCTTTGATTTCATTTTCTTTTACTTCAACTTGTTCCAAGTTAACTTCAATATCTTCTTTCTTCTCTTCAACAGCAAACTCTACCTCTGCAAGTGGTTTTACCATTACATCCGAGATTTCAGATATTCTCATAAGTTCTGTATGGATGTAATTCTCATCCAGTTTTGTGAAATATAAAATTTCAAAAGATTCTTCAAATTTTTCATCTTCAATTTCTTCAGCCAATGGAAAAGATTTGAGAATCTCTCCAAATCTTTCAAGTGTGTTGAAAACAATAAACGCACGAGCTGCTTTTAACATACAGCCTGAATCTAATGTCACTTTAATCAAATATGGTCTAACGCCTAATTCAAAAGCTTTAGCTATAACGCTGTCGATGTCATTTAGTGATATATGGAAATCATCACCAAGATCAGATGTGATTTTTTCTTTAGCTACTTCTTCTTTTTTAGAGGTGTTTTTCTTAGAAGTTGTACCTTCTGTACTCTTATTTTCAGCAATAATAGCTAATTTCTTTACGAGTTCAGATGAATCGAGATCGCCTTCTTTACCAGTCTTTTCAAGATTTTCAATATATTCTTCAAGCGCATCGAAACACTCAAACAACACATCTACAATTTTACTGTCAACTTTAAGCGCACCATTTCGAACAAAATCTAAGAGATTTTCCATTTTATGCGTTAAATCAGCGACTTTCGTAAATCCCATTGTTCCAGACATGCCCTTTAAAGTATGGGCAATTCTGAAAATCTCCCCAATGTACGATAAATTCTCAGAGTCACCTTCTAAGACGAGTAAGATTTCATTCATCGTCTGTAAGTGTTCTTTTGATTCATCGATAAATATTTCTAAATATTGACTCATATCCATATAAATCACACCTCCATGGCTTTTACTATTTCATTTGCTATATTATTAAGGCTGACCACCTTATCAACGACACCAAGCTTAATGGTAGATTTCGGCATTCCAAATACGACACAGGAATCTTCATCTTGAGCGATTACAAATCCATTTCGTTCCTTAACAAGTTTTAACCCATCAGCACCGTCTGCACCCATTCCGGTCATGATGACACCAATTACATTTTTATCATTTAATGCAGCTATTGAATACATCATAGCATCAACAGACGGTTTATGTCCACTAACTCGTTCGCCATTATCTAATTTTATCACAAATTGCCCGCCTTGTTTAGTCACTTTTATATGGCTATCTCCTGGCGCTAAGTATGCAACGCCTGCATAGATGACATCGCCATCTTCTGCTTCCTTAACTTGTATTTGACTCATACCATCAAGTCGCTCAGCAAGTGATTTTGTAAAGCCTGGAGGCATATGCTGTACGATCAAAATGCCCGCATCGATATCTCTAGGAATCAGTGGAATTACATCCTGTAATGCTCTTGGGCCTCCCGTTGATGTCCCGATTGCGATTATTTTTTTAAATTTTGTTTTCCGATTAATTATAGAAGATGAACTATACTCATCTCTTTGAATAGACTGTGCCATCCTTGGTTGTCTGATTGTAAAAGTCGGTTTACTAATCTTGGTTCGACTTGCTATTTTAATCTTAGAAATAAGCTCATCCCTAATTTCAGGTGTTGATACTTTAATTAAGGAAGTTGGCTTGGTAATAAAGTCGAAAGCACCATAATCTAAAGCTTTCAATGTTTCAACAGCACCGTTTGTGGTTAAACTGCTTAACATAATCACTGGCATCGGACTTACTTCCATAATCTGTTTCAACGCTGTAAGACCGTCCATTTTAGGCATTTCAACATCCATTGTTACAACATTCGGTCTAAGTGAAACAATCATTTGAAGTGCTTCTTCTCCATTTTTGGCAGTTCCAACTACCTCAAGATCTGAATCACTTGAAATCATATCTGATATCACTTTACGCATAAATGCTGAGTCATCCACTACTAACACTCTTATTTTCATCATATCAAACCCTTTTTAATTAAATTTCGTTCAACTTCAAAGACATAAGAAACAATTTTAGATTGAGTTGCAGCATCTAATTCTAAGAACTTAATACCCACTTCAAAGCGTTTATTATCTTTTTTCTCAACTCTTACTACTTCACCTTTAAAATTGACCCAATTTGAAGCGATTTTAAACTCACCTGCAACAAAATCTCCAAGTTCAAATTGGAGATGCGTATAAACTCTTAAACCACCACCACTTATATCAAGCGTTTCAAAGCCAATTTTTTCATTGATGGTCTCTTCAATAATGAACTGTGATTCATCTTTATATTTTTTTAAAAGTTTTTCACGCATGTTTTGAATTTCTACAGGATCTAGTTCTCGCTCAAATAAGAAATTGCCTACAGAGTTCAAGTTCACTCTGAAAAACTTTCTTCTTTGGACGCGTTTGATATCAGAAACTAACTTTACTTTTATGCTAGGTAAATTATCATAGCTCAGTCGTTCAAGTACTTCACCTTTAAATAAGTACATTCCAGAATTCTCTATATAAAACCTAAAGTAATATGTGTAAGTTTTTTCTAATGGATAGTAATTGCCATCCTTTATTGGATTAGACAGAATAATTTTCTCATCATTTGTCACTTCATATACAAAAACGGACAAAGTAAGAGACTCATTATTATTTTTAAATATCATTATATCTATCTCATCTGCGATATTTAGAAACTTTGTAAAACCATCCATAAATCACCCATTTATATTTTATTCATCAGTTTATTAAGAAACATTCTAAAGCTCGTGTTACTTTTAGCATATTTGTGGTTATTGATTAAGTTGTAAGCGATATTTTCAATGCCTTTACTTGCTATTGCCCTTGGATATGCCTCAAGTAACGGAATCTGTTTTCTTACTGATCTTTTTAAATTGGAATCTTCAAAAATATAACCTAGATTTTCTAAATCTCTACCAAGAAACTTAGACACAGCTTGTTCAAGTTTATAATAAACCTCGTCACCCTCTTCGTTACTATCCACTCTGTTGATGATCAGTTTGATTTTCTTTTCATCATCACTTGTAATATTTTTAATAAGTGCATACGCATCAGTAATTGATGTCGGATCTGGTGTAATAATAAGAACCACATCAGAGGCAGCTTCTACAAATGATAAAACAGACTTACTCAATCCAGCACCAGTATCAATTAAGATATAGTCTGAAATCGTATTAAAATAACTAAGTGTATGAATCAATTTATCAAGCTGATTATTGTCTAAATCAATTAAGTCCATTATCCCTGACCCACCTGAAATAATATTAATGTCATGTGGCCCTTTAACAATGCATTCTTGAACTGAAATTTCACCTTTAATCACATTTGACAAGTTGTATTTTGTCACGATACCAAATAAAACATCAACATTTGCTAACCCCAAATCCGCGTCAATTATCGAAACGCGTTTTCCTTGCTTTGCAAGTGCAATACCTAAATTTACAGTAAAATTTGTTTTTCCTACGCCACCCTTGCCACTTGATATGGTTATTATCCTAGAATCGGATATTTCTGGCGCGGTCTCTCCAATTATGTCCCGCAACTTCTGTGCTTGATCCATCTCAATCCCCCGATTATTTATGTTGATCAAAAATATATTGGATAATTCTCTCTTTATCAGCCACCTCAATGTCATCAGGAACACTTTGACCTATAGTGAAATAAGAAAGCGGCTTACCAGTAAGCACTTTTAAATTCAATATGTTACCAAAATTGCTGGATTCATCTAATTTAGTAAAAAGCAATCGATACTCTTTTAAGAAATTATATGAATCAATGATGCTTTTCATATCTTTAAAACTCGTTGTCATACTCATTACTAAAAAGATTTTGTAATCGTCAAGATACTTAACTAAGTCGTCATAATCTGATTTCAGTTCCTTACTCTTATGACTTCTTCCAGCCGTATCAATCAATATATAGTCTTTATCTTTGAACTTATCAATAGCATCATGTAACTCGCTCGCTTCGTAGATAACTTCAAGTGGAATTCCCAAAATTTCACTATATGTTTTGAGTTGTTCAACCGCTGCAATTCTATAAGTATCAGCTGTTATTAAACCGATTTTTTTATTATCAATTAGTGACAGTCGCGCTGCAATTTTGGCCAACGTAGTCGTTTTACCTACACCTGTTGGGCCAAGAAAGATATACACGTTGGGTTTATTGAGAAGATCCGTATCTATGGTTTTAATTTCACCTAGATATTCTCTCGCAATTACTTTCATTGCATTTAAAATGGTATCGTGATTTTTTTCATGGATATTGATTTGTCTTTGTACGATTTCAATGATTTTTTTTGCTATAGATTCTTGTATATCAAGACCTGTTAAAAATTCAATATATTTATCTTCTGCAGTTACATTTGATTGAGGTGACATATGTTCAATATTCTCAACCTTTTTTATAAGATTCGACACCATTAATTTAAGTTCCTGCAATTCTTTATTGTCATTGCTTTGTGATAACTCTACTGATGGATTAATACCTTGAACTTGTGATTTTTCAATTGAAGCCTCCGATACTTTAGGTACTACCTCTTTTTCAACGACTGGTTCACTAGGTTTAGACTTAGTTACAGGTTTTGATATTACTGGATCATCAATTGCAGCAACTACTTCCAATAATGGTTTTTTAAAAAACTTGAAAAAGCCACCCGCTTTAATTTTTCTCGTGTTTAGGATAACTGCATCAATCCCAAGTTCACTTTTTATTTTGATCATTGCTTCATTCATATCATTGACTATATAGCGTTTAACCTTCATTAAATGCTCACCATCCCCGCCGATTGTATGTCTATATCTGATTCGATCTCGTTATATGATAAAACGATCAAATCAGGTATAGCCTGTGCTGCCATTTTCTTAAAGTAAAGTCTTACAATAGGTGCCGTTACAACTATTGGCAATTCACCCATCTGCATTAATTTTCTAACTTCACTTGCCAAACTGGCTAGTATTCCCTGCTGTTTAATTGGGTCAATAGAAAGATAAGTACCATTTTCATTCTGCTCTATAGCTTCCATTAACATATTTTCTAATGTTTGATCTAATGTAACTACTTTCGCTTGACCAAATGGGAAATAAGCTTTTGATAATTGCTTCGATAATTTTTGTCTTGAATACTCAGTTAAAATATTGATGTCACGCGTACTTCTTGCATGATCTGCCAATGCTTCTAAAATAGATACTAAATTTCTAATGGATACACCCTCAGAAAGTAAATTACTTAAAACTTTCTGAATGTCACCCAAAGCCATCAGACCAGGTATGAGTTCCTCTACTAAAGTTGGATTCGTTTCTTTGGTGTTTTCAACCAATTGTTTAACATCTTCTCTACTGAGAAGTTCATAACTGTACTTCTTAATAACTTCAGTTAAGTGGGTTGATATAACAGAGGATGGATCAACAACAGTATATCCAAGAAGTTCTGCTTTTTCTCTTAGATCTGAACGAATCCACTTTGCAGGAAGTCCAAATGCAGGTTCGATCGTATCGATTCCCTCAATTTCTCCTTCTACTGATCCAGGACTCATAGCTAAATAATGATCAAAGACTATAGTTCCCTTTGCCATATCATTGCCTTTTATCTTGATCAAATACTGATTAGAATCTAACTGAATATTATCTCTAAGTCGAATAATTGGTACAATTAAACCTAGCTCAAGTGCAATCTGTCTTCTAATCATTACCAACCGATCGAATAAGTCGCCACCTTGATTTGGATCGGCAAGAGGTATAATGCCATATCCGAACTCCAGCTCTATCGGATCAACCTGTAACAAAGGCATAATATTCTCAGGTCTTCTCATATCGTCTTTACCCTCTTCAGGCTCAAGTTCTTCACGTTCGATTTCAAGTGCTTCTTTTTTCTTACTCGATTGAACCATATATCCAGCAAATAATACCGCTGCGCCAATAACCATAAAAGGGAAATTAGGTAACGGTGTTGCAGCACCTAGTAAGATGACGGTTATACCGACGATATATAATACCTTGCTTTGAGCAAAGAGCTGACTTATAACGTCAGTACCTAAGTTTGAATCAGATGCTGCACGTGTTACAACGATACCTGTTGCAACAGAGATCATCAGTGCTGGTAATTGGCTGACCAAACCGTCACCAACTGTCAAAAGTGTGAATCTTGAAAGTGCTTCTTGAATGGTAAGTCCCATCGTCATTGCACCAAGGATAAAACCAGCAATGATATTAATGATCGTAATTAAAATACCCGCAATTGCATCCCCTTTAACGAACTTGCTGGCACCATCCATGGCGCCATAGAAGTCTGCTTCACGCTGAATTTTTCGTCTTCTACTTTTGGCTTCTGCTTCAGTAATTAAGCCTGAATTTAAGTCAGCATCTATTGCCATCTGCTTCCCAGGCATTGCATCTAATGTAAATCTTGCAGCAACCTCAGAAACACGTTCTGAACCTTTAGTAATAACTAAGAATTGAATAATCATAATAATAACAAATATAATAAAACCTACTATCGCATTACCACCTATAACGAATGAACCAAAGGATGCAATAACTTCACCAGCGGCCCCTGTAGACAAAATGCTCATNNAATTCAAGAGTTTCTTTAACGAACATCGATAGCATTAAAATAGTCAAAGATAAGGAAATATTAAGCGCAAGAAAAAAGTCCAACATTCCAAGAGGAACTGGTACGATAATTAATAAGATTATGGTTACGACTAGTATCGCGACAATGATGTCACTAAAGCGCATAATTTATGCCTCCTAATTTTTCTGCTTGAGAGAATACACATATGCTAGAACTTCAGCTACTGCCTCATATAAGTCCCCAGGAATATATGAACCTATATCCACGGTCTTATATAGTGCTTGAGCTAAAGGTTTATTTTCTACTACTGGTACACTGTTCTCAGTTGCTATACGTTTGATATTTTGTGCAATTAAATCCTGTCCCTTTGCAGTGACAATTGGTGCATCACCAAGCGATGCATCATATCTTAATGCTACCGCAAAATGAGTCGGGTTAGTAATGATGACATCAGCTTTAGGAACTTCTTGCATCATTCTGCTCATAGCCATTGCACGTTGTTTTTCTTTTATTTTGGACTTAAGTTGAGGGTCACCTTCACTTTGCTTATACTCTTCTTTTATTTCTTGTTTACTCATCATTAAATCTTTATTATTCTTCCAGCGTTTGTATGCAAAGTCAAATAGTGCAATTACAAATAGTAAAAGTGAACATCTTATGACGATGCCGTATACGATTTCCCACATTACACGAATAAATTGCCCCGTTTCAAGCTCCTGAGTAGATAACAGTTCCATCATATGGTCCATTACATACGAAATTGCAACGTAAAGCAGCAAAACTGCTTTAAGAATCGACTTTACCATTTCAACTAAGGATCTAGAAGAAAATATATTTTTAAAACCTTTCATTGGATTTATTTTATCAAATTTAGGCTTCAAAGTCTCTGTTGTAAACAAAAAACCTACTTGAATATACGAAACAACTACACCAGATATCAGAGCAATCATTAACAACGGAAGTGATAACTTAAGTATAAAGAAAATGGTTTCTGAAAGGAACATATTAATTCCATTTCCTGAGAATAACGATGCGGTATCTTCCGTCAAGTTCATTGTGAAATTATAATACCCAATAATTTGGTCGATTAGATATCCGCTAAAGGCTGAAATTCCAATGAACACAGTCAATAAGCCCACAGCACCATTCAAATCCTTTGA
>DJWQ01000157.1:30042-40580 GCA_002441045.1 Firmicutes bacterium UBA6226
CAAAATATTAGCAAAAATATCGTACATATAAGGCATTAAAATAATAAATAATAGCATCCCGAAGAAGATTTTAAAAGGCATACCTAGAATAAAAATGTTCATTCCAGGCATTGCTTTTGACAATAAACCCAAAATGATGTTTGCAATTAGTACTGTAATCATAAATGGTGCCGCAATCTGAAGTCCTAAAATAAAGGATTGCCCGACAATATCAAGTAATATTGGAAAAGACTCTGCAACTTTGAAAAATGAACCCAGCTCAATATTTGAAAAAGATACGACTAATGCTGATATTAACTCATGATGAAAATCAAGTTGAAGAAAAATCAAGGTTGAAAACACATAAAAAACATTAGAAGTAATCGCAATTTGTGATTCATCCATAGGGTTGATAACACTAACCATTGAGAAACCTAATTCATGATCGATGATATCGCCAGCAAAATAAACAAAGTTAAAAAATACAGATACTAATAAACCTATGAAGAGACCTATTATCAGTTCATTTACCAACAAAATGGCAAATCCCCAAAAAGTAGTTACATCATAGGTTAATGTTGAATTCACAAATGGAAATAAAATTATTGTTGTAAAAAACGCTAGACCTATTTTCATAGGAATCGGATAGTTTCTACTACCAAAAATTGGTGCGGTAAAAATCATCCCCACAATTCTAGCAAATACTAGAATGATATCTAGCAACGGAATAGAATACGTCATAACCTCACCTAGTATATTATTAAGTCAATTAAGTTCATAACATAATTTGTATAATCGACAAGTGAATTAAGCATCCAAGAACCTGTCAAAAGCATGACGCCAAAAACAACAATGATTTTAGGTACAAATGCTAAAGTAGCTTCCTGTATTTGTGTTGTCGCTTGAAAAATTGCTATGATCAAACCAATAAGCAAACCGCTCAAAAGCATTGGTGCCGAGAGTATCAAAATCATCTTAATCGACTCTGAAAACAAATCGATAATCATTTCTTCAGTCATCTATATCTCCTTATCGAATACTTAAGACCAATTTTTCAACTACCAAATGCCAGCCATCAACTAGTATAAATAACAAAATTTTGATTGGCAATGATATCATTACTGGTGGCAACATCATCATCCCCAGCGCCATCAGAGTTGATGCAACAATCATATCAACAACAATAAATGGCATAAAAATTAAGAAACCAATCTCAAAACTTAATTTCAACTCACTTAATATAAATGCAGGAATTAAAACTGTAATTGGTATATCATCATTTGTGTTCACTTCCTGAATATCCGCAATATCCAAAAAAAGCGCTAAATCCTTAGATCTAACCTGAGCAAACATGAACTCTCTAAAAGGTTCAGCTGCCAAGTCAGTTGCCTCTTCCAAGGAAACAGTGCCCTCTTGCAATGGTACATATGCATTTTCATAGACATCAGTGAAAACAGGCGCCATAACAAATAGGGTCAAAAATAAAGCCAGTCCAATCAACGTTTGATTCGGTGGCGTAGCTTGTAGCGACAAAGCACGTCTAACAAAACCTAAAACGATGATAAAACGTGTAAAAGAGGTCATCATAATAAGTATAGAAGGTGCTAAAGACAATACAGTAAGCATAATTAAAATTTGGATACTGTTTGCGACTTGCACATCACCATTTTCACTAGAAATAGATACATTGATATCAGGTAATTGAATCTCAGTTGCAGCAAACCCTATGTTACTTGGTATAAGTGTCAACATAAAGAGAACAACTAAAACAATCCCACATTTCTTTATTCTATGCTCTGTCATCATCTCGATCCTTTGCTGATTCTTGTTTAATAATTGATTTTTTTAACTGCTCAAAAAAAGCACCCGACTGAGTTTCCGATGTTTTCATAACCTCAAGATTAAGATGCTCACGTTTATCAATTAAACGCATGCCACTTTTATCACTACTGATAAGGTAGTATAACCCATCCAATTCAATAAGAAAAAGGAATTTATCTGCACTAATTGCAATGCGTTCGATAATTTTTATGTTTTTTTGGCGTATGTTTACACCCTGACGCTTGGTCAGGTATTTGGATACAGCCCATAATAATAACAAAAACACCGTGGCCACAATTATATACCTAACTGTGAACAAAGTGTCAGATGTCGAATTATATTTAGAAATACCCGTAAGAGAACAGGTGAAAATGTTCATAACATTTCACCTATCCTAGTACTTTTTTAACAGCTTCAATAACACGATCAGCTTGGAACGGTTTTACTATAAAATCTCTAGCCCCAGCTTGAATAGACTCGATAACCATGGCTTGTTGTCCCATTGCAGAACACATGACAACCTTTGCACTCGGATCAAAAGCTTTAATTTCTTTAACTGCCTGAATGCCGTCTACCTCTGGCATTGTAATGTCCATAATAACGAGTTCAGGTTTTAGTTCTTTATATTTTTCAATCGCCTTTTGACCGTTTTCAGCCTCTCCAACAACTTCATAGCCGTTTTTAGTCAAGACATCTTTGATCATCATCCTCATAAATGCTGCATCATCGACTACTAATATTGTATTAGCCATATTTATCCTCCTTAAAAAAATTATTCGCTTACCCTTCTTGGTATTATAATATCTGTGATTCTGATACCGTAGTTTTCGTCAACGACGACGACTTCACCTTTTGCAATGCGTTTACCATTTGCTAACACATCTAAAGGTTCTCCTACAAGTCGATCCAGTTCAATAACTGTGCCAACACCAAAATCTAGGATTTCATTAATCTTTTTACCGGTTTTCCCCAACTCTACAGTGATTTCAAGCGGTACATCTCTGATTAAATCTATATCATTATTATAATACATTTGAGCAGAATTGCTATCAAAATTTTCAAATTGTAGCGGGACAGCATTAACTTTTTCAGAAGACATCCGNNTCCTCTTGCATAATTTCAGGTTTTGCAGTAGCTTTCGGAGCAGCTGCTATAACAGGTTCTGGCTCCGATTTCGCACCTATTATAGTCGAGACCATTTGCTTTGCAACTTCTATCGGTAACACTTGCATGATCTCACTATCAATCAAATCCCCAACTGTCATCCTAAACGCAATTTTTACAACTTTATCATCTCTATCTACACCAAATTGTGTATAATCAAGTTCTGAAATTCGATCATGATAAGCTTCTGGAGGTGAAATATCTATTTTTTTACCTAGCATCTCAGAAAGAGATGTTGATGAAGAACCAATCATTTGATTCATCGCTTCACCAATTGCACTTAAATGTAAATCATTTAGATCATTTGAAATGTTTGTACCATCCCCACCCATCATTAAATCTGTAATGATTTTTACATCTTTTTCATGAAGAATGAGGAAATTAACACCCTCTATACCCACTTTATATGTGATGTTAATTAAGACAGAAGGATCTAGAAACTCATTTGAAAGTTCACCCATGGTCGTTTCAGATACTTTCGGCGTCGTTATTGTAACCTTTTTGTTAAGTAAGGTAAATAATGTCGTCGCCGCAGTCCCCATACTGATATTGCCGATTTCACCTATCGCATCGGCTTCTTCGTCTGTAAGTCCACTTGCAACTGCAGATGAAGATGAAGGTGCTCCACCGCCTAGCAATGCATCTATTTCCTCTTGAGATAGCATATCACTCATCTATTTCATCCCCTTCCTCAACAATTTCGGTTATCATTATAGCGACATTTTTCTTTTTAATACCAGGTTTAGCTCTATATTTTACTTTGTTCTCTACGTAAACATCTAAAGACTCTTTAACACCTTTGTTCAATAAAATAATGTCGCCTTTTTGTAAATTTAGTAGCTCTGAAACTGTAATGGATGATCCACCAACCATTGTAGTTAAATTTAGTCTTGAGCGACTAATCCCAGATTCTAAAGCATCTCTTTCTTCTTCAGTTACTTCTTTTTTGTTACTCGTTGCAAACCATAATCTCGAACTTAAACTAGGCAAAATTGGTTCTATAACGTAGTGCGGAATACAAATATTAACCATCCCTTCATTATCACCAATATGCAGATTAAATGTAATCAGAGCAACTGACTCAGAAGGTGATACAATTTGTGCAAACTGTGCATTGGTTTCTATGTTTTCAAGTTTTGGTCTTAACTCTACTATATTTCCCCATGGCTCTTTTAGTAAATTGATAAACTTAATAAGTATGTTTCTCAAAAGAGTCATTTCTATTTCAGTAAGCGTTCTACTTTCTTTTGATGCACCACCTGATGCTTTTCCAGTGCCACCAAGAACGCGCTCAATCATTGCGTTTGCAATGTCTGAAGAAATATCAATAATAACTTGTCCACTAAATGGAGCAAAATCGACAATCCCTAAAATTGCAGGATTGGAAATTGAATTGCTAAATTCAGTATAGATCAAACTTTGAACAGAAATGACATCAACTTCGATGTAAGTTCTTAAATAACCGGATAAAAAGTTGTTCAATAATCTAGAAAAGTTCTCATGAATAATTTCTAAAGTTCGAAGCTGATCCTTTGCAAATTTATCTGGACGGCTGAAATCATACTTTCGAACTTTTTTCTCTTTCTTTTCCTCTTCAATTTCACTGACGTCTACTTCACCGGTACTAAGGGCCGCGAGCAGCTCGTCAATCTCGTTTTGGGACAAAACGTCAGGCATGATTTCACCTCCTTATCAATTGATTTGTAATTCTAGTATAAATATCGGCTATATAGTGTATAAACTTAACCTTGAATCACAAAAGGTTGTATATATATATTGGTTATCGTTTCTTCATCTGATTCTAAAACTTCTATAACCATATCTTTTATTTTGTCTCTTAGTTTTTGTTTACCATTGGCCTTTTCAATATCGGTTGATAAGGTGGCTCTCATAATTTCATCAATATTATTTCTAATTTTCGTCTTATTCGCTTCAAATACTGCAGCCATATCTGCATTCGTATATTCAATCGTAACTTGATATTTTACAATTTTAGAACTATTTTCATCAGCCAAATTGGAATACTCTTCCGCAAACGAATATTCGTAATATACGATTGGTTCTTCCTTTGGTGTTCTAGTCAATAAAAAAACTGCAGCGCCACCACCGATGACCAATATTAAAACAACTGCTACTATTATAATCAATAATTTTTTGTTCATTAGTTTCCTCCATCTTCGGTTGTGCTTTCGCTTGTAGTAACATCTTTTTTAATAACAACGACATCGACTCTTCTATTTGCAGATCTTCCCTCAGCTGTATCATTCGTATCAATTGGATGATATTCACTATACCCAGCAGCTGAAAGCCTTGAAGGAACAAAGCCTGATTGCTCTATAAAATACCTTACAACATTTGTTGCACGTGCAGTCGATAGCTCCCAGTTTGACGGATACATAGCTGATATATTGGGAATGTTATCCGTATGGCCCTCTATGCGAATTTCTTCATTGATCAAATCTTCAGTTGTTAATAGCTCGGCTAAAAAATTTAAGATGTCATATGAAGCGGTCTTTATCGTCGCACTACCTGAGTCAAATAGCACATTATCTTTAAAGCGAATAACCAAGCCTCTATCTTCAAGTTGGATCTCAACCTGGTTCTCCATTTGATTTTCTTCAAGATACTCTTCAACTTGTTTCTTTAGGTTATCGAGTTTTGTTTGCTCAACAACTTGTTGCGACGAAGTTTGAGACTCGGGCATGCCATCAAATACTAGTGGTGCTTCTGATAAAGACTTGCCACCAGAGAGAACTCCTGCCGAACCTTGGAAGGATTGCATAACCGCTTGAAATTTTTGTGCATCAATAGATGAAAATGCAAACAGTAAAACGAAAAAGCACATTAAAAGCGTTACTAAATCGCCATATGTTGCCATCCATTCTGGAGCACCAGCTTTGCATTCCGGACATTTATCTTTAGCCATTATCTGATTTCGCCTCCTGCGTACCTACGCGTTTTCTTACAGATGGAGGTAAGAAAACTTTTAACTTCTCTTCAATAATTCTTGGGTTTTCACCTGCCTGAATCGAAAGAAGCCCTTCAATCATGACACTTCTAATTAGCATTTCTTCATTACTTTTAAGTGATAACTTCCCAGACATAGGAATGAAGATTAAGTTTGCTAAAACAGAACCATAAAAAGTTGTTAATAAAGCAACCGCCATTGCAGGTCCAATGGATGAAGGATCTGATAAGTTCTGAAGCATCGCAACCAAACCAATCAGTGTACCGATCATACCAAATGCAGGGCCTAATGAACCAAAAGTATCCATCATCGCTTTGCCTTTACCATGTCTTGCAGAAATATTTTCAATTTCTGTTTCAAGAATGTTCTTTACAAGTTCAGGATCTGTACCATCGACAATCAGCATGACACCTTTTTGTAGAAAATCATCTTTAATTTCAGATACCGCTTCTTCAAGGGCAAGCAAGCCCTCTCTTCTTGCAACATTGGCTAATTCAATAATCTTAGTTATAATTTGATCCACGTCAAATTCATTGTTTTTTATTGTCTTTCCAAAGACTTTTCCAAGACTTAACACTTCTTTAAGTGGAAAAGCAACAAGGAAACCTGCGAGCATACCACCGACAACTACCGCTACAGAAGGCGCATTGAAATACCAGCCCAATTGCCCACCGAGCAGGATTGACCAGATGATAAAGCCAAAACCTAAGACTAATCCTAAAATCGTTGTTATATCCAAACCAAACACCTCTTTTGTACTTTAATAGAATTTTTAAGTATTACTTATAGTATGATTAATTTTATGGTTATATTCAATAATTCTTTCTATAACATACTCAATATTTTCTTTAATAATCACTTTTTTTCCAGTGGTTAGCGTAATCATAGTATCAGGTGTCTCTTCAATAAATTCGATGAGATTAGAATTTAGGTAGATAGGCTCACCGTTTAATCTAGTTACTTTAATCATCTGTAAGCATCCTTTCTCACATACATAAGCACTAATAAACAATTTGAACTTCGCAAAGTTTATATAATACCAAACAAATATGAACGAATACCATGCTCTGAATGGTTATACCCACTCAGAGCGTGATATTACCTATTTTATAAAGATTTATTACTATCTCTTCAAGTTTACAAGTTCTTGAAGGATTTCATCGCTTGTTGTAATAACACGAGAGTTCGCTTGAAAGCCTCTTTGTGTTGTGATCATTTCTGTGAATTGAGCTGCTAAATCGACGTTACTCATTTCAAGTGCGCCTGGTGTAACAGATCCAAAGCTACCAGTTGCAGGCGTACCATATTTAGGCGTACCTGAGTTTGGTGTATTTTGAAATAGGTTACTGCCAATTTTTTCAAGGCCTGCAGGGTTATCAAAATCTACTAAACCAAGAACTTGCAATACTTTTCTCTCACCATTGGTGTAGATTCCTATGATTTCACCCTTCGATGAAATGTTAAATGTGTCGATAGAACCAGCAGAGTTACCATTTAATTGAACGCCTTTTGCATCTGACTCTTTAGAAACTTGAGTGAAAATTCTTGTACCATTAACCACATCCCCACTCGAGAAAAACATTGAACGATCAACTGGTAATGTGATATCAGCAGCACCTGGTACAGTCATAAGTAGTGTTCCAGAAACAACTGTTTCAGCCGAGTTAGCATCACCAGCAGTTGCTAGTGTAACCAAATCTACAATTTCACCACTTTCATTGAACTTTGCATACCAATGGTTATCAGGTGCTGCAGCAGCTGGATCTGGAACCATTTGAGTGCCTGTATTGTCAGAGATTGTTACTTCTCTATAAGAATAGTTATAAGTTGCCGCTGGAGCAGCAGGATCGTAATTCGGGTCATTGGGATCAACTACTTTCTTAACAGTTGTCACATATGGATCGCCGACGAAATTGAAATTAACGGTATGAATATCACCTAATGAATCATAGACATCTACTGTTGTTGTATAATCAGAATCATTAAAGTTTAAATTGCCGTTAATTGTTAAGTTTGTTGTTGCAGTTGCATTTTTCGTGTCAGACATGTTGATTTGAATCGCTTTCATATTTTGGTCTAGAACTTTCATCCCATCTGTCGTAACCAAAAATCCAAGCTCGTCTAATTGGAAATTACCAGCTCTTGTATAATACTTATTTTGTGCATTTGCATCGTTTGTAACGATGAAAAAGCCTGAGCCATCTATCATTAAATCTGTTGCTATATCCGTTCTTTGAATAGAACCTTTTGAGTGATTCACAGAAATAGACGCAACTGTTGTTCCTAAGCCAACTTGCATTGGGTTAGTACCACCTCTTGAATCAGAGGATGAGCTTGCGCCTCTTAAAGTTTGACTGTACATTTCAGCAAAAGATACTGAAGATGCTTTGAAACCAACGGTATTAACATTGGCAATATTGTTTCCTATTACATCCATTTTTAACTGGTGTGCTCTTAAAGACGAAACACCAGAGTACATAGATCTCATCATAAAAATAACCTCCTAACGTCAGTTGGGACTATCATTCGGATAGTATCCCTATAGCTTCCTTAAAAGGTCCAGCTATACTATGACTGCGCCATCAATATTCGTAAATACATTGTCTTTTAATTGTTCACCAGCTACCGCAGTGATAATCGTTTTGTTTTGAACACTTGCTACAAACACTTTATTATCCATCATTATCAAAGCTTCTCGAACGCCTTTTGATTGTGCTTTGTTCACACCGTCATTGATTCTGTCGATTTCATCCTCAGTTAGAGAAATATTTCTAGAATTCAATCGGTCCATTGCATGCTTTGAAAACTTTATCGAATCATTACTTTTAATACGAGATAATACATCGTTAAACGACGCACCATTTACAGTATTTTTATCTGTCTGATTTTGAGTGCTTGTATTCGGTTTTACGACTTGTGAACGGCGAATCATATAATCGTTGTTCATATTCTTTAAGTCACTCATCTTCATTCTCCTTTATTTTCCGAGAACTGATAGCACCTCTTCGTTACTTACATCGTTACCACTGCCAGTGTAATTCGATAATAGAGCGTTTAGCTTAATTAACTCGTTTAAGATCTGAGAGTTCTGCTCAATAATCTCTTTCTGCCCATCTACGATTTCTTCTGAGCCCTCTGTAGTACCTGATAGTTTTGCTATAACTGCGGCCATATCTTCAAGCTGTTTCGATATCAATGAGTTCAGTTGATTCGATGTCTCAGATGAAGATGCGATATTTGATAACTGTTCAACAGATGAAAACTGCGCCATTTGACTCATATACTCAGTGTTATCTTGAGGGTTCAATGGATTCTGATTTTGCAACTGTACCATCATCAGCTTTAGAAAAGCATCCTTATCTAAAACTTGACTTTTTTGTCTTTGTGCATTTGCGGCATCATTCGATATAGCATTTAATGCTTTAATTTGATCTTCTGTAAATGAACCGCTAACGTTAAAAGCCATGTTTGCCTCCTATCCATAATAATTAAATGTCGATCCATCTAATTCGTTTAATTCATATCGGCTAATTTGTTCAAGTGGTTCCAACGTATCTATTGAAGCGCCTTCTTGATTACTTTTCTTGCCGGATTTTTGTCCTTTCATATTGAAACCAGCCTGTCCTTCTCTTTTCCCACTATCGATACTGACATTAATCTGGTTGATTGAGTAACCCTTGTTGTTTAAAGATTGCTTTAGATCGTCTAAGTTAGACTCTATTGCAGCTTTAACAATTTCATTCTCAACTTTAAGTTCTGCTAAAACGACACCTTTTTGAATATTCAATTTTAACTCTACGTTGCCTAGTTGCTCCGGTTGAAGCTTGACAACCATAGAGGACCCATGATCAGATAATTTCACTTGCGCTTTAACTGCATCTAATATTTGACTGAAAATTTCTTGCTTTGGAATCTGTTGTACAGTAGTTTGTTGCACGGTTACATTGTTCCCTTGCTTCATAATAACTTGATGAATACTAATGCCAGAGTCATCTGAAGTAACCACTTGTTCCGTTTGCACTTCAACTTGATGATTGACTTGTTCCTTTACTTGAGGAACCACTTCTTCAGTTATCGCCTTAACTTGAACACTACTTTGTACTACATCTTGCTCTTCTACAGTATTATTTTGATTCGTTTCTACTGAAATAAGATCTTGAGCTTGTACTTTAGTCTCTTTGATAACATCTGTAGTTTGGACATCTTTTTGAACTGTAACCCCTTCTACTACTTTAGATTCGGGTTTGTTTTTACTTATGGCATCTACAAGTAGTTTTCTAACTTCGTTTGCAGGTACAGTTTCATTAGAAAGTTCACTTAATTGACTTACAACTTCACTAAGCGTTTGAATCAACTTTTGTTC
Source organism: Firmicutes bacterium UBA6226 (assembly GCA_002441045.1). The sequence continues at coordinate 40,338 of DJWQ01000157.1, forward strand.
GAAATTTGGTTCGCCCTCTGTGGTTTGTGGTTGAGTCAGATTTTCCAAGTTCTCCAACATTTTCGTTAAGTCATTAGCGATTGATTTGACACTCTCATTTGACAAGTTGGTTTCGAGTTGTGAATCAATTTCTAAAGTATCTAAGACTTCTTGTACCATCTCAAAAACTTTAGTTATATTATCACTAGCGTTTACCATTTCTTCTAAATCATCTACTGTCAAATTCATCATTGCAAGTATTTC
>DJWQ01000101.1 GCA_002441045.1 Firmicutes bacterium UBA6226
CGCTTGTTTGACTCTTCTGCTGTTGCAAAGCCTGCGTACATTCTCATCGTCCAGAATTGTCCTCTGTACATCGTTGGTTGTACACCACGTGTAAATGGATATTGTCCTGGTAAGCCAATATCGTTCATGTAATCGATATCTGCGATATCTACTGGTGTGTAGTATCTGTTGACTGGCGCACCTGAGCCTGTTGTGAACTCTTTTTTACGCTCTGGTCTTTTTTGCAATTTTTCTTGCGTTTTAGCATTCTCTTTATCTACAGCTGCTTTAAGAATAGAAATTTGATCTTTATCAAACATTCTAAATCCTCCTTCACCATTTTTTCTCCGCATCGGGGTTTTACCTCTACTAGAATATCATAAATCCAGTCAAATTACATTGTTTTTGATAAAGTATAATTGTATACTTTTATTACTTTTTTATAAAAAAATGAAGATTTTATTACTAAAATCAGATTGCAAGAAAACTTGCATGCAATTATACTTTCATTTTACTAATAAAATCGTCAGACATTTCGCCTACAGATTTTAGCATACACGAGAGTGGCTTAATAAAAAATTCCCTCTACACGCGAGGAATAAAATGTGTAGAGGGAATTATAATATGCTTATCATTTATTTATTTTTTAGTTAAAATCACATTTAGCCAAAATTGTTCTCTGTGATCGCGTCTCGCATCTTGAGTTTGCCACATTTCAGTTAACTCAAAACCTTCTAGTTGATCATAAAGCATTCTGAACTTAGACTCATCAAAATCATTAAAGAATCTTCCGTGTCTGATTAGTTCATCTTTACCATACTTAAAAGATAGATAAATCACGCCGTTTGGCAGCAATGCTTCGTAACATCTTTTCAAAACATCCTTAAGCTCATCTTCTTTAAAATGGAAAAATACCGCACTCGCCCAAATGGCATCAAACTCATTTTTGTATTTGATGTCCTTAACGTCTACGAGAAGCACTTCTGTATTCAGGAGTATTTTACCTCTATTATAAACTTCCGCAGCAAAATCAATAGAGACAACCTCATAGCCCTTTGCATCAAAATGCAAACTATCGCGTCCTGATCCAAAACCGACATCTAGAAGTTTCGCTCCTGGTTTAAGATGTTTTTCAAACTTCTCATAAATGGGCTGTAAATCTAATTTTAANNTTCCCCCTTGAACTTTTATCTCTTTTAGGGCGATCGCATCCATACAACTTGACGCTAGGCTATTTTCTATATTTCTCAGGCTCGCTGTCGTACAAATTATTACCTTCTGTATCAATGACGACTATAGCTGGGAAATCTTCTACCTTTAAACATCGAAGCGCTTCTGGACCTAGATCTTCAAATGCGACAACAGTATTGCTTTTAATGCTATTTGCAATTAAAGCACCTGCACCGCCAATAGCAGCGAAATAAACCGCTTTATGTCTTTTCATTCCCTCGATGACAACGTTGTTTCTCTTACCTTTCCCTACCATCCCTTTTAAACCTTTTTCTAAAAGCGGTAGTGTCAAATCATCCATTCTATAGCTTGTGGTTGGACCACATGCCCCGATGACTTCACCTGGTCTAGCAGGTGATGGTCCAGCATAGTAAACAATTTGACCGTTAAAATCCATTGGTAATTCTTTACCTTCATTTAGTAGATTAACAAGTCTCAGATGTGCCGCATCCCTTGCAGTGAAAATTTCGCCAGTAATGAGTACTTGATCTCCCGATTTTAATGATTTTACAACCTCTTCAGTAAGAGGTGTTGTTATTCTAATTTTATCCATATTCACCTTCTATAAAACAACTTTTTGATGCCTTGAGGCATGACAATTGATATTAACAACGACAGGTAATCCAGCAATATGCGTTGGGAAAGTATCTGCATGTACTGCAAGTGCAGTGGTTGTTCCACCTAGTCCTTGAGGACCAATTCCCAAATTGTTGATTTTATCTAGTAGTTCAATCTCTAGTTGCTTTATATGTTCAGCTTTATGATGACTGCCCAGTGGTCTAAGTAAGGCCTTTTTAGCGATATAAGCCGCTTTATCCAATGTACCACCTATACCAACACCTACAACAATAGGTGGGCAAGGATTTGATCCAGCTTGTTCAACTGTTTCAATTACAAAAGCCTTAACGCCTTCTATACCATCTGATGGTTTTAACATTTTCGATCTAGACATATTCTCGCTACCAAAGCCTTTTGCAGCGAGCTCTATTTCAAATACATCTCCTTCAACTACTTCATAATAGATAACACCAGGTGTGTTATCACCTGAATTTTTACGAAGTAAAGGATCTGAGACAACTGACTTTCTCAGATAGCCCTCGTCGTATCCTTCTCTTATGCCCTGATGAATCGCTTGTTCAAGAGAGCCTCCTTTTATTTGGATCTCTTGTCCTAGCTTGACAAACGCTACAATCATACCCGTATCTTGGCAGATTGGGGCTTTATAGCTTTTAGCAATCTCGGAATTTTCTATTAAATCATTGATTATATTCAGTCCAATTTGTGATGCTTCAACCGTTTTAGCTGATTCAAAAGCACCTCTGACCAACGGATCTATTTCATAGTTTATCGTTATACACGCTTCTTTAACTTTTTGAGTTACCTGTTCTACTTCTATGCCTCTCATTTTCCACCTCCTATTTTGATTGTGCCTTTTGGTTCACTCTCTCAAGGAACGGTTTAGACTCAATAATATATCTACCGTGAGTCCCCTCGCCAATTTTATCCATTTCATCAAATGCTTCAACTTTAAAAAGCAATTTTTTTCCTTCAATTTCTAAAAGTTCTGCAGTTGCGGTTACTTTCATACCCATCGGTGTTGCCGCAGTGTGCTTAACATTTACGAAAGTGCCAACAGTGCTGTAGCCTTCAACCAACCCTTCTCCTGCGCATTTTAGCGCTGCATTTTCCATAAGTCCAATCATCATTGGTGTAGAAAATACAAAAATACTGCCACTACCAAATGCTGCCGCAGTGTGTTTTTCTTCAACAATTAACTCTGAAGTAAAACGATCTCCTACTTTTAATTGATGCATATTACCCTCCTATATTCCTAGCCCTTTTTTCCTCATTATTATGACTATCATACCATTACAGGCTATGGCAGTAAAAGACTTTTCTTGTAAAATGTTGTAAGGATATTAAAAACCCCACTCAATAAAGAATGGGGTTTAGAATTAATTTAACTATTATCGATCCGCCCTTTAGATTCTTACGAACTTGTAGGCACATCCGAGAAAGGATTGTCATTTTTACGTTCCAATTCTTCTTTCTCTTTTTGAGCTTTTAATTTTTCATAAGCAATTCTTTCAAGTTCCTCTTGCTCACGCGCGGCACGTCTTTCTTCTTCAACTTGACTTCTAACCGTGTCAATTCTATCCGAAAGTACGTCAATGCCTTCATTAAATGCTAACAAGAACTCGTCACCGCTAATGGTTTCAAATTTAAGAAGTGCTTCAGCGATGACATGAAGTTTATCGAGATTTTCCTCTAATAAGGATTTTGCTTTATCATAAGCTGTATCGACAATATTTCTAACTTCTCTATCAATCTCGGCTGCAACATGTTCCGAATAGTTCTTCATCGAAGTAAAGTCTCTACCTAAGAACACTTCGTCTTCTGAATCATAACTCATCGAACCCAAATTATCACTCATAGCGTATTTCATAACCATCGCTTTTGCAATCTTAGTTACTCTACTTAAATCATTTTGTGCACCAGTGCTGATATCACCTAGTACTAAGCTTTCCGCCACACGACCACCTAAAAGAATGATTAATTCTCTTTCCATTCCTTTTTTAGTTGCATAACTTCTATCCTCTTCAGGAAGCTGCATCGTGAATCCACCAGCTCTTCCCCTAGGAATAATCGTCACTTGATGAACAGGATCGGATTCTGGAACAACTTGTGCTAAAACAGCATGACCAGCTTCATGATAAGCAGTTAACTTTCTCTCTTTTTCACTTACAATACGGCTTTTTTTCTCAACGCCAGCAATCACTTTCGTAATCGCTTCTTTAATAGATTCCATACGAATGACTTTGTCATCCTTACGCGCTGATAAAAGAGCCGCCTCATTCATGACATTCTCTAAATCAGCTGGTGTAAAGCCTGGGGTAGACTGTGCTAACTTAGCAAAATCAACATCACTAGCCACCGGTTTGTTTTTAGAGTGGATTTTTATAATTTGCTCACGCTCTCTAACATCTGGAACACCTACCATTACTTGTCTGTCAAAACGACCAGGTCTTAGTAACGCAGGGTCTAATATGTCAGGTCTATTTGTTGCTGCGATAACGATTACGCCTTGATTGTCGCCGAAACCATCCATTTCAACCAACAACTGATTCAAGGTTTGTTCTCTTTCATCGTGACCACCACCAAGACCAGCGCCTCTTCTTCTACCTACTGCATCGATCTCATCGATGAAAACGATACAAGGAGAATTCTTCTTAG
>DJWQ01000039.1 GCA_002441045.1 Firmicutes bacterium UBA6226
TAGATAAACTTTTGTCCAACATGGGAAAAGGTTCTAGAAGTGAAATGAAAGACGCATTACGGTTTGGCGGTGTTAAAGTCAACGGTGTAACAGTAAGAACAGGAAAAGAGAAAGTTGATCCAGAAAAGGATGAAATACTATATAAAGGTGTTCCCGTGGTCTATATCAAACACGTTTATTTGCTACTTAACAAACCCGATGGTTATATTTCAGCAACGGAAGATAAGTTCCATAAAACAGTTCTAGAGCTGATTAGTTCTGATTATGACCATTACGACTTATTTCCTGTGGGTCGATTGGACATAGATACTGAAGGGCTGTTGATTATAACCAATGACGGTGAACTAACGCACAATCTTCTAGCACCGAAAAAGCACGTGCCCAAAACTTATCGCGCGCTAATAAACGGACCGTTAAATGCGACGACTGTTACACAATTCGAAGAGGGCATTACGTTAGATGATGGCTATAAGTGTAAGTCGGCAGAACTGGAAATATTAAACACGTCAAAGGATGAGAGCGAAGTCAGGCTCACCATTCATGAAGGTAAGTTTCATCAAGTGAAGCGAATGTTTGAAGCCATTGATTTAAAGGTAACGTACTTACAAAGAATTAAAATGAATGATCTGTCACTACCTGAGGATTTGCCAATTGGAGCGTTTAGACCTCTTACTGAGGATGAGTTTAATGCCCTAACAAGGGGAATCAATTTATAAGTCTTAAAATTAAAAAACCTGATTCGTGCAGAATGAACTGCACGAATCAGGTTTTATTTGTATTTAGTCACAATCTCGTTTTCGGGAATTCTGAGGACTCGAGGTCCAAAGCGTTTTATAAGAATACAATTTCAGTTAGGACATTTGGTTTTCTAGTTTCTACCTTGTCCAGCTAAAACCTTGATAATGGTATCCAGTGAATCCGTCTTGCTAATTTTGAATGTGCCAGCACGTAATTTACTATCATAACCCATTTCGATTAAGCGTTTAACAAAATCATCAGAATCCGCAACAAAACCTTGGGATTCTAAATTCTTCCCGATTGTATAGCCAAGTTCTCCCTCTGCAACAACGAAGTTTTCAAGTTTTGGCGCTTCAGTGGCAGCCTCTGTGGTTGGTTCAGTCGTTGCTTCAGTGTTTACTTCAGTACTTTCTTCAGTGCTTTCAACCGTTGCTTCTGTAGTTTCTACAGGTGTTACTGAGATTTGGCTGCCAGTGGTCGTTTCAATAACACTATCTATAGGTGCCGTAACATCCATACTCAGTGTGTCGGAAATTTTCCACGAAACGGCAAAGAAAATTAATCCAATGATTAATAGTGAAAGTACAATATCGCTTATATCATATAAAAAATCTTTGATTTTATCGAACATTTTAACGCTCCTTAACTTATGGTAGTTCCAAATTACTACTTATAGAATAACATAATTCAAGGTATTCTCATAGTATTGTTCTTTTCAAATAGATTACTTTCGTGTTACAATTTTTTTGAGGTGCATTATGCTAATTAAACTAGAAGAAAAACACAGTCAAGAGCTGGAAGCATATATAAACGCTGCTGGAGATGAGGCAATCTATTTAATCAAACCATATGCTCAGTATAAAGAGGGAAATTTGGAGGGGACGTTCTACGGCTACCAAGAATCTGGAAAATTGACAGCCGTTTTTTATTTTTCAAACAAAAGTGTTCTCGCTCTTCACGTCATTAATCAAAAAGCACTTGGTAACTTGGATTTACTAAAGGCGATTAAATACTACAAACCAAGATTTATTAAGGGATTATCTGTTGCTGTTGATGGTGTCTATAGACTTATTTGCAGGGCGACCAGTGCGACGAGTGAAGCCAAAATCTTGCTGATGGCTTATACGAAACAGAATGACGAAGTTGGTTTTATCAGAGAAATAAGCTCAGATACAAGTGCATTGAAGCTTTTAAGTGGTAGAAACAAGATGATGGATGAGTTGATTAATGATATGAAGTTTTTCATAGATGTTGAAACCCATTTTGGCAGACAAGTTAAGGCGATCAACGATTTGTCAAAAGATTTAAAGCTTTTAATGAATCAGGATAATTACGTATTAGGGACCATAGATAATGAAATTGTCGCACAAGGTTTCATAGAAGATGAAACGGAGAGTATGGGGATTTTATCAGGCATTTATGTGTCACCGAAGTTCAGAAGAAGGGGTTATGCTCAAGCAGTTTCGATGCGTTTGACAGATAAGTTGCTCGAAAGAGGAAAAAAACCTTATTTGTTTGTAAAGAACAATAATCAAGAGGCGAAGCGGCTTTATGAGAAAATTGGGTATATAGGTGTTGAAACGTACACTTTGATGACCGTAGACTATTAATATGGAGAAGATATGAAGCAGATAACAATTACCGGCAATGAGTCGGAACAAAGACTGGATAGATTTTTACTCAAGTATTTTAATAACACCACTAGAAGTAATATCTACAAGCTTATTAGAAAAAAAGTTTTTAAAATCAACGGCAAGCGAATCACACAAGAGGATTATTTTTTAAAAGAGGATGATGTTTTAGAGATTTTTCTTTCTGATGAGAGCATGGCTGCGATGATAAAGGTTTTCGAACCAATAAAACCAAGTAAGTTGGGACTCGACATCGTTTATGAGGACGAGCAGATTTTGGTCGTCAATAAACCTAAGGGCATGTTGACGCATCCCGATCAAACAGAGTATAAAAACACCTTAGCTACAATCGTTCAGTTTTATCTTAGAGATTTGTGTACGCCTACATTTAAGCCTGCCCCTGTCCACCGATTAGATAAAAATACAAGTGGCTTAGTTATTTTTGCTAAAACTTATGAGGCTTTGAAAAAATATAATGCCTTAATGCGTGAGCGCAATGTTGAAAAATTTTACATCTGTGTCGTTCATGGTAAGCTAAAACAGTCGGGTGAAGTAAAGGGCTATCTTGTAAAGGATGAGTATTTAAACAAAGTAAGCATCCTAGATGAAGATCAAGATGATGCTAAGTATTGTCATACAAAATACAAACCGCTTAAAGTTTTCGGTACATATACTTTGGTTGAAGTTCAGTTAATGACCGGTAGAAGTCATCAAATTAGAGCGACGATGCAGTATATTGGACACCCAATCGTAGGCGATTTGAAGTATGGCGGTAGAAGGGTTGCAGGAAATAATAATCAGTTGCTGCATAGCAATCGATTAATCGTTGATGGACAAAAGTTTGAAGCACAGTCCATTGAAATTGAAGAATTTATTAAGTCGCAATCCGAATAAATCAGTTGGAGGCACTATGTTAGAATCGATGCAAGTTATTAAGAAGTTAATAGAGCGATATGACTATTGTGGTGCTTATGAGATACTGAAAAACAAAAGTATGGAGCATATGGATTCTGCTATCGTCATAAATTCTTGCAGATATGCGGTGAATTTTGACTTTTACACTGCGAGAAATTTATTGAAGAAGCTCTCGGATGAGGGAAAAGCACATCCAAAAACAAAAGAGTTAATTGTCAATTTGGATGCGCTAAATGACGGACATCCAGATATTCTTATGTCCGAGCTACTTGAGAACTTGAAATTTCAAATAGTAAATGAAGAGTATATCGATTTTCTGGGACGCGTCTATCGATTTAAAGAGGCCATTTATAAATATATGTTTATCAAGAGCCAGTTGCCAGATCGAAATTTCACATTTCAAATGCGATTTATGCAGAAAAAAGAAATTCTGAAAATATTAAGAAATCACTATAAAATATTCAATAGCAATCTAATATTTGCGTTAAATACTTACTTTAGAAAGTATGATAAGAATACTCAGGTTGTCGATCCAATCATTAAGCTCATGAACTCTGAAAAAATGAATCAATTGATTGAGCTAAGACATGATTCCTTGATTGGACATGGATTCAAAGGTGTTAGTGCTGAAGAAATTCAAAAGGTTTATGGCAATCCATATAACGTACTTGACGATTTTAGAACCTGCCTATTATCACTCGGTATCGAAGTTCAAAGATATAAATACTCTATTGTCAATGAATTAATATCAGAATTTTTGGATAAGGATTACAACACCTACTATAAAATCAATCAAATCACAACAGCGAATTTTGAATAGGAGGCAATATGGAGATTTTAGTAAAACAATATGGTGTTTTTACGTATGAACCAGGTGACACCTATGAACAAATTACAAAGCAAATTCAGAATGATGAGATGCCTTTAATCGTTGCCGTCAAATGTGGTAACATGCTCAGAGAACTCTCACATGAAATTATGCCTGAGTGTGAAGTGGAATTAATTGATCTCAAACACTCAGATGGTGAACGTATTTATCAAAGAAGCTTAGCCTTTATAATGACTCGAGCTGCAATGGCTTGTTTTGAGGGGATTAGAGTAAGAATTGAGCATTCACTAAGTAAAGGCTTATACTGCGAATTCGATTATGTCCGTCGATTAACACACGATGATTATCAAGTCATTTTAGATCAAATGAGACGCTACGTTGAGCAAAATTTACCGTTTAAAAAAGAGAATTTTTCAATTGAAGACGCGAGTTCAGAATTTGAAAGAAATCATATGTTTTCAAAGGTAGAACTTTTAAAATTCAGACAAAATCCTTATATTCGTCTATATGAATGTGATGGCGTCCACAATTACTTCTATGGTTATATGGTACCAAGTTCAGGCTATGTGAAATGGTTTGATCTTATCAAGTACGATGATGGTGCTATTTTAATGCATCCAACAAAGTACTATCCAAATCAACTGCCTGAGTTTGTGGAGTCACCTAAAATTGCTGAAGTCTTTAAAGAGTCGGAGCAGTGGTCTCATATTATGAACATAGGTTATGTTAGTAATTTGAATCAAATGATCCAAACCAATCAACACAAAGAGTTGATTCAGATCGCAGAAGCTTTGCACGAAAAGAAGATTGCACATATTGCAGATGAGATTACCAAACATAAGAAAAGAGTCATCTTGATTGCTGGACCTTCTTCTTCGGGAAAAACCACTTTTGCCAACCGTCTAAGAATTCAACTTCGCGTCAATGGACTTAATCCAGTTACATTATCAACAGATAATTATTTCGTCAATAGAGATAAAACGCCTCGAGATGAAAATGGCGATTACGATTTTGAGTCACTAGCTGCAGTTGATGTTGAACAATTCAACAAAGATCTAAACGCATTACTGGATGGTGAGCCAGTGGATTTACCAGTGTTTAACTTCCAAAATGGCACAAGAGAATATCGTGGCAACTTTATGCAAATTAACGAGGATCAGCCAATTATCATCGAAGGTATCCACGGACTAAATGAAGGGTTGACGGCGCACATATTTAAACGAGATAAGTTCAAAATTTATGTAAGTGCATTAACTCAGCTTAATATTGATGAGCATAACAGAATACCAACTACTCAGACGAGATTGTTAAGAAGAATTGTTCGAGACAATCAGTTTAGAGGCCATAGTGCAAAAAAAACCATAGGGATGTGGGCTTCTGTAAGAAGGGGAGAGGAACTAAATATTTTCCCATTTCAAGAACAAGCTGATGAAATTTTCAACACAGCATTACCTTATGAATTGGCAATCCTAAAAAAGCATGCGCTTCCATTATTAGAGGCGATTACTAGCGATGAACCCGAGTATAGTGAAGCTTTAATGCTCAAAAAGTTTTTAGGGTACTTCATGTCAATTGACGATGATGATTTGGTTCCTAAAGTATCTATTCTCAAGGAGTTTATTGGTGGTAGTGGTTTTGATTTATAAGTGATAGACGA
>DJWQ01000244.1 GCA_002441045.1 Firmicutes bacterium UBA6226
TTTTAGAGACACTACAGTAGGTAGGAATGCGATAGGGGTTGAATTGAATCAGAACTATACGGAAATTATTCAAAAACGATTGGATATGAGTGATGGACACAAATTGACGATGCAAATGATTCATATCTGAACGGATTATGGGAAACATATATAACCTTATCTGGTAATGATATAATAAGGGCCATAATTGGAAGTGGGGAGTGCATTAGCATGAAAGCTACCGAAACTAGTTTATTGAAATTTCTGCAAGCTACAAAGCAATTCATCATTCCAATATATCAACGAACCTATAGCTGGACGGAAAAGCAATGTAGCCAATTATGGGATGACATTATAAGGGTTGCTGAGAATGATAGCGTGCCCAGCCATTTTGTTGGATCGATCGTCTATATAGAAAAAGGGATTTATCAAGTTATTTCTGTTCCTAAACTTCTGGTGATTGATGGACAGCAACGTCTAGCTACCATTTCTTTGCTTCTTGCTGCTCTTAGGAAGAAACTTGACGATGTTGATGGTGAATCAGAGATAAGCAAGAAGAAAATTAGCAATTACTTTCTGTTCAACAGCGAAGAGAGTGGGGACCTTCGTTATAAATTAATGCTGACGCAGAGTGATAAAGATACGTTTATTGGTATTATCGAGAATAAAGAATTTACGTCAGTTGTTTCAAAGCGTTTAGTAGAAAACTATAAGTTTTTTGAGAAAAAAATTAGTGAAGATGGGGTTGATCCTAAGGTGGTTTATCATGGCGTTGCCAAGCTTATCATGGTCGACGTTTCCTTAGATCGTAACTATGATAATCCGCAGCTTATTTTCGAAAGCCTTAACTCTACTGGGTTGGATCTTACGCAAGCAGATCGAATCCGCAATTATATTCTGATGGGGCTGGAGCCAGAAATTCAAAATAAGCTATACACGGACTATTGGTTTCCAATGGAACAAAGCTTTGGCCATGCCGAATATGCAGAACAATTTGACCGGTTTATGCGTGATTATCTTACCCTAAAGTCGCCGTCTGGTACGATCCCCAAAATTGAAGACATTTACTATAATTTTAAAAAATTCAAACAAGGGTCCAGTTTGGAAATCCAAGATATTGTCGCTGATATCTGGAAATATTCTAGGTATTGGACTCGCATGGCTTTCTCATCGAATGAGACAGATACAGACCTGAGGCAATTATTTAGTGACATTAATATTCTGAAGGTCGATGTTGCATATCCATTTATCCTCGAATTATATGAAGATTATGAAAATAAGAAACTTACTCGTTCGGAATTTATTGAGATTTTGAAGATCGTGGAGAGTTATGTTTTTAGAAGAGCTATTTGCGGAATACCAACGAATTCACTAAATAAAACGTTCAGTACATTGTCAAGAGGAATAGACAAGAAAAACTATTTAGAAAGTGTAATTGTGGCATTCTTGCTGAAGACTTCATATACTCGATTCCCGCGAGATGAGGAATTCGGAAAAGAGTTCGTTATTAAAGATGTTTACAACTTTCGAAATAGAAACTATCTTCTTAGGAAACTCGAAAATTTCGAGCGCAAAGAAATGGTAAACACAGATAGCTATACAATTGAACACATCATGCCTCAGAATGAGAACTTATCCTCAGAATGGCAAGCTGAGTTGGGTTCAAATTGGAAAGATATTCAACATAAATGGCTGCATACCATCGGTAACTTGACTCTTACAGGTTATAATTCCGAGTATAGTGACAGGACTTTCAAAGAGAAGCGTGATTTGAAGATTGATGGGAAGGAAGTTGGCTTTAAATATAGCCCTATACGGCTTAACCGTGGATTGGCAATGCTAGACAATTGGAATGAATCAGAAATTATAAAACGTGCACAAGAGCTAACTGGGCTAGCAATTAAGATATGGCCAATACCTAAAGTATCACCTGAGGTGATAGCCAAATATAGTGAGAAAAAGGAAAAGCAATCTTATACTTTGGATCATTTCAGCGAGTACTTAAAGGGAGATATTGGGGAATTATTTAACTCGCTGAGACGACGTATTCTGAACTTGGATTCCTCCGTAATAGAAGAAGTTAAAAAGCAATACATAGCTTATAAGACGACTACTACTTTCGTTGATATTGTGCCTCAGAAGCGGCAGCTCCGTTTATCATTGAATTTGTCATTTGATGAAATAGATGATCCAAAAGGGTTATGCCGTGATGTTTCTGGTGTCGGTAGATGGGGCAATGGAGATGTTGAAGTAACGATATCATCGGTTGACCAGATTGAATATATAATGTCACTCATCAAGCAATCTTTCGAGAAGTATTCTGAAGATTCCGCAGTTGAATAGCCAACAGCTAATTTTCATTTCGTCTTTGTTGATGACTTCAATTTGTAAAACTATACCGATTTTCAAAATCGAAATCAAAACTGTTTTTGAAGTTGAACACCAACTTTAACAAAATGGGCATGTCGTCGGCGGAGTTGCGACACTAGTGTAGTGTCTCGCATATAGCTTGACATTTAGCAGTAAAGCTGGCAT
>DJWQ01000058.1:0-2777 GCA_002441045.1 Firmicutes bacterium UBA6226
GGGCTATATCCATTTGACTCAAAAGACGAATTGATACCATATGAAAGCCCTAATAAAGAGGCTGGATTTGTCCTTATCGATGGCGATTTTCATTCTGAGCTCTTTGACGTTTCGTATCAGCAATACACAAAATGGTCTCAAGAAATTCCTGCGATTTCATTTGCTTCGACCAGATAGAATATTAAGAGAAAAAAACACCAAAGTTTATCGCTAAGTGCTATAATAGAGGTACTGACAACTTGTGTCCCAGTGAGAGAGTTTTTTATTTCAATATTATTACTTTTTTTGGTTCTGGTTGAAAAGTTTCAGTCAAAATTATATGATGAAAGATATATTGGTATAGTATGAATAAAATTATAATTATTGCTGGTCCAACTGCCGTGGGCAAAACGGATCTTTCTATTGAACTGGCAAGAACCTTGAAAACTGAAATTATTTCAGCGGACTCGGTTCAGATCTATGAAAAACTGGATATTGGCTCAGCAAAGCCATCCATTGAGGAAATGGCGGGCATTAAGCATCATCTAATCGATGTGGTGAGTCCTTTTGAATCTTTTTCAGTTAGCGATTATGCAAAGGCGGCNNCTTTATATTAACGCTTTACTTTATGAGATGGATTTCAGTGAAAGTGCTGCTGATCCCGAGTTTCGAGAGTCTATGGAAAAACTGGCGCGAGAAAGTGGTGGAGAAGTCTTGTATCAAAGGCTCTGCGACATCGATCCCGATGCAGCTAAGCGCGTCCATCCCAATAACCTGAAAAGGGTGATAAGGGCACTTGAGATCAACCATATCACAGGTAAACCCATGGCAGATTTTGCATCAGATCCGAAGCCGACAGCGGAATATGAAGTGCTACTGTTTGGACTGACACGAGATCGTGAACAGCTTTATGATCGCATTAATAGACGCGTTCATATCATGTTTGAGCAAGGCCTGTTAAAAGAAGTCGATGGATTAAAAAATTTAGGATTAGATGATAGTTTTCAATCCATGCAGGGTATAGGTTACAAGGAAGTTCTTACCTACTATAAAGGTGGAATGACTTACGACGAACTGGTAGATGCGATTCAGCAAGGGAGTAGACACTATGCGAAGCGACAATTTACTTGGTTTAAGCGTTATGACAACATAAAATGGCTCAAACTAGATGAACTTTCAACGGCTGATGCCATTAACGAAATTTTAAAATATCTATAATCAAACACATCAAGCATAAAATAAAGAGATAAGGAGGGGAATCCGTGAAAAGTGCGCTCAATCTTCAAGACCTGTTTTTGAATCAATGCCGTAAAGACCAAACACCGATTACTATTTTCTTAATCAGTGGTTACCAAATTAGAGGTCTCGTAAAAGGCTTTGACAGCTACACTATCGTACTTGATAGTGAAGGCAAGCAACAAATGATTTATAAGCATGCCATTTCGACTATTATCCCGTCGAAAACCGTTAATTTCCAAGGTTAGTTCTGTTGTGGAGAACCGATCTAGCTTAAAAAATGATATTTTGTTAAAAAACACAAAAACCTCAGTGAAAGCTGAGGTTTTCTACCTTTTTTGGGTATATTTTTGGTGGGTTTTTCACTCTTTTAAGGTTGTTAAATGGAGCGATTACCGTTATAATGATGTGGGTAGCATTATGTATACAATTTAGCATTTTATCTCGCGACTCATCACGTTAAATCATCTGACGTTAGAGGGGATGAGCAGCAGAGATCAATATAAGAAAGGTTGGTTTATAATGGAACTTAGAACAATTAACACCATCAGGATGCTTTCAGCGGAAGCGATCCAAGCTGCAAATTCAGGCCATCCGGGATTACCACTCGGCGCGGCACCAATGGCTTATACTTTATGGGCAAATGAAATGAAACACAATCCACACAACCCTTTATGGCACAATAGAGATCGTTTTGTGCTTTCTGCAGGACACGGCTCTATGTTGATCTACTCATTACTTCATTTATTTGAGTATGGTCTTTCTATGGATGAGATTAAAAATTTCCGTCAATTCGGCTCAAAAACACCAGGCCATCCAGAGTACGGTCATACTAAAGGCGTAGAGATTTCAACTGGTCCTTTAGGTCAAGGTATCGCAAACGCAGTTGGTTTTGCAATGGCAGAAAAACACCTTGCAGCTAAATTCAATCAACCTGGTTTCCCAGTTGTGGATCACCACACTTTTGCACTTTCAGGCGATGGTTGCTTAATGGAAGGTATTTCTTATGAAGCAGCTTCACTTGCTGGTACTTTAAAGCTTGGCAAATTAATTTTACTTTATGATTCAAATAAAATCACGATAGAAGGCGATACAGGTATTGCCTTTACTGAAAATGTTGCTGGTCGTTTCGAAGCGATGCACTGGCAAGTATTAACTGTAGAAGATGGTAATGACACTGCGGCAATTGCAGCTGCAATTCAATCTGCTAAAGCAGAAACTGAAAAACCATCGATCATCATCGTTAAAACTGTAATCGGTTATGGTTGTCCTTCTAAACAAGGCTCACATAAAGTTCACGGTTCACCACTTGGTCAAGACGGTATCGCTGAAATGGCTTCTTTCCTTAACATGGGAGATAGAGCAGCATTTGAAGTGCCAACTGATGTAACGGCACACATGAGTGAGCTCGTTAAAAACCTTGGCGGTGCTGAAGCTGAGTGGCAAGCAAACTTTGCTGAATATGCAAAAGCTTATCCTGAGCTTGCTGCTGAATACGATGTGTGGTTTAAAAACGAAGCACCTATGGCGCTTTTAGAATCAGAAGAATTCTGGAACTACAA
>DJWQ01000058.1:2828-5766 GCA_002441045.1 Firmicutes bacterium UBA6226
AATGCTGAGGGTGCAAACCTTCACTTTGGTGTAAGAGAGCATGCAATGACGGCTATCGTTAACGGTATCCAAGCACATGGCGGTTTAAGAGCTTACGGCGCAACTTTCTTCGTATTCTCTGACTACATGAAGCCAGCGATTCGTTTAGCAGCACTTATGAAGTTGCCTGTAACTTACATTTTAACACACGACAGTATCGGCGTCGGTGAAGATGGACCAACACACCAACCAATCGATCAATTGCCGATGTTAAGAGCAGTACCAAACCTTAACGTTATTCGTCCAGCAGATGCAAGAGAAGTTTCAGCTGCTTGGTATTTGGCGATGACTTCTACAGAAACACCAACTGCTTTAGTATTAACGAGACAAAACTTACCTGCACTTGAAGGTTCTTCTAGAGAAGCTTTAAAAGGTGGTTATGTACTTTCTAAAGAAGAGAAACAAGCTGAAGTGATCCTTATGGCAACTGGTTCAGAGGTTTCACTTGTAGTTGAAGCGCAAAAAACATTACGTGCAGAGGGAATCGATGCTAGAGTTGTTTCTATGCCTTGCATAGAGATCTTTGATGCTCAAGACGATGCTTACAAAGCAGACGTGTTAACTAAAGGTGTACCAAAGCTTGCTATTGAAGCTGCTAGTACACTTGGTTGGCACAAATACGCTTGTGACGTAATCGGACACGACGATTTCGGTATGTCTGCACCAGCAGAGCAAATCTTCAGTGCATTTGGTTTCACTGTTGAAAATGTCGTTGCAAGAGCTAAAAAATTAATTAAAAAATAGAATGCTATTTGATGAAGAACCTCGAGGTGATCTCGGGGTTCTTTTTTTCGAAAGTTCACATAAATGTAATTATATTACAATTGGGAATTGAGATATACTTAAGGAAATAGTTGGAAAGTATTTTTAATTTTGGGTTGGATCAAAATGTGTTCAACATTATTATCTAAAGTAACCATTTAGGAATAAGGAGATAAAAATGAAAATTAAATCCATTTACAAGTTAGTTGCTGTAATTAGCGTCATGCTAAATATAATCATAATTTCATCTTTATATCATAATGCGTCAGCAGACACGATGGAATTAAAGAAAAGTATCTTAAGTTATCCAATCTATCTTAATGGAGAAGAGATACAATTGACAGAAGGTTACATAATTGAAGGTCGTACGTACATACAATTAAAAGAGTTTTGTGAAAAAATCAATCTACAAGTGGACTGGATCGATCCAGCAGTGCATCAGTCATTTCCACCAGGAGGTGGCCTTCCAGAAGGTATCAATTTAACCAATCCAACCTACATTTATTCGAAATCTGTAAACGCTATTGACGGAAGCGGCAATAAAATTGAAGGTATTGAAATTACAGGTATCTACCAAAAATACAGAAGTACCGATGCAGAGCTTATTTATTCGTTTGATGATGAAGGACTCGTGATTCGTGAAGCGGGGTCCATCAAAGTAATACCTATTTCATATAATCCTAATTCAGGTAGGATATATGTTGATAAGATGGAATTTAAAGAAAAGATATTACCCTATCTTGTTGAGATTTGTGAGCAATAAACAGCATTCTCAGATAATTTAGATGAAGATGGTTTATGCAGATTGTTGATGTACTAAAAGAATGGAGAATAGTAATGATTTTTTTTAAGCGCAAAATTGTTTATCTGATAAAGCTAATAATGATACTGTATTTATTTAATGCATGTAGTTCAGACGTACTTGACGTAGATAATACAACGAACATCACGGGGAACACTAAACCTGAAATTGAAACCACACAGAATGAAACTAATGATAAACCAAATGATAAACCTGCTTCAAATTCTCATGAAAGCTACCAAATAGATTTGCAAATGAATTTAGTCGATAATGTGAGGTTCGGTATCGGATCTGAAGGTGGAGAAAAATTAGAGGATGGCGTAACTTTTCTGTTTGCCGTTTTTAACGAAAGTAATCGTGAAGAAATTTCATGGTTAAAATCTTGGAACAACATTGAGATTTCTGAACTAGACTATTATTCTGGGGTTTCCGTATTAAATCAAAATCTATTGATGGCGATTGATGGCACTTTATATAGCTTGTTTATTAAAACTGGTGAGGTAGATTGGCAACTGGATCATATAGGTTATCCTTCTAAACCACCGATTATTGATGAATCTGGTCGTATTTACCTAGTGTGTGAAAGAAAACCATATATAACTATAATCAATAATAATGGCACCATTGAATCTAGACTAAATAGTGATCAACTTTATGGTATTCAGGATTTATATTTTGAGAACGGTCTAATGATTGCAAAAATCATAGCAGATACTTATAGTGAAATAAAGATTGAAAATGTTGATGATTTTATAGATTGATAATAGTAAGGAGAACATATACATGAAAAGAAATAAATATTTACTAGTAGCGGTTGCATTAATAGTTCTAAGTGTTGGTGCTATTATCGCATTCAGATTAATCAACGAGAATCAGGAGATTATGACTGACAATGATTTTTATAATGAATCACTGATCTTATCGGCAAATGTATTTTTGAGAGTGAACACTTTACCGCTTAAAGATACCATAGAAGAAGTGGAAACAATAGAAACTAAAATTGACGATTTTCATAAAGCTTATTTGGAGATGAAAGGCTCTCCAGAGACGAAAACTGGCGCTAACCTCATGGACCAATTATTTATTAATAGCTATGAAGCAATAGAATTGTCAAAACAATTTATTAATGAGGAGAATGGTGTAACCCATAATATGCTTTGGGAGAAAATCACAGAAGCACAGAATACTTATATTGAGTTTTCTAAGCACTTAGATGAAAGTTCAATACCAATTTACTCAACAACGATTAGTGCGATGCAAACAGTAACTTTTGAGGTTATTAATGAGACGAATTAACGCAACAATTTAACATCACCACTTTACATCCCAACCCAA
>DJWQ01000134.1 GCA_002441045.1 Firmicutes bacterium UBA6226
ACACTCTAAATACCGAGCTGGAACATATCATGGACGATCTTGGCTGGCAAGTTAATGCCTTATTCGAAGACGATGAGGAGATTCAGAATGAAAGCGAATGAAGGAAAAATCATATACATTAATGGTCCCGTTATCAAAGGAAGCCAAATGGAAGAATTTAAAATGCGTGAGATGGTTCTCGTAGGTGAAGATAAACTCATTGCAGAAGTCATCTCCATAGATGATGCAATTGGCACCATTCAGGTTTACGAAGAAACAGAGGGCATCGAGCTCGGTGAAACCGTCTATGGATTAGGAGTTCCCCTCTCGCTTAAGCTAGGTCCTGGGTTGATCGGCAGCATCTTTGACGGCATCGGCAGACCCCTTGAACGCATCGATCAAATGAGTGCGGATTTTATACCAAATGGGATCGGCCTACTCAGTATCGACCTTGAAAAAAAGTGGGATGTGAGCTTTAAGGCTGCTCTTAATGACACCTTATCCTCTGGAGAAATATATGCAACGATTAGCGAATCAGGGCTGGTTGAACATCGATTGATGATGCCTCCAAATTTAAATGGAACAGTGAGTTATATCGCTGAAAATGGTCCTCACAGTGTTGATGAAGTGGTGATGAAAATAACCGATTCAGTCGGTATCACACACGACATCAAAATGTATCAGGAATGGCCCGTTAGAAAATCAAGACCCTCTAAGCATCGAATGAAAATCTCTAAACCGCTTGTCACTGGTCAACGTGTTTTTGACTGCTTTTTTCCTATTGCAAAAGGTGGTACTGCCGCTATACCAGGTGGATTTGGTACTGGTAAAACTATGACACAACATCAGCTTGCCAAGTGGTCAGACGCTGATATTATCGTTTACATCGGATGTGGTGAGCGTGGGAATGAGATGACAGATGTTCTTGAGGAATTTCCAAAACTCATCGATCCAAAATCGGGAAAAGCCATCATGGAGCGTACGGTTTTAATCGCCAATACCTCTAACATGCCAGTTGCCGCTCGTGAAGCCAGCATCTATACTGGTATCACTATTGCAGAGTACTATCGAGACATGGGATACCATGTGGCGATTATGGCAGATTCTACTTCTAGATGGGCAGAAGCACTTCGCGAAATCAGTGGTCGTCTAGAAGAGATGCCTGCTGAAGAAGGTTATCCTGCTTACCTGCCTTATCGACTGGCAGAATTCTATGAGCGCGCAGGTTATGTGACGACCCTGAACGATCAAGAAGGGTCTATCACGGTTATAGGTGCGGTCTCACCTGCTGGCGGCGACTTCTCTGAGCCAGTTACTGAAAACACTAAGCGCTATGTCAACGCCTTTTTAGCACTGGATAGAAAACTCGCTTATTCGAGACATTATCCAGCGATCAACTGGCTTACGAGCTATAGTGGTTATGTTAAAATGCTCGGTGACTGGTATGTGACAAATGTTGGCGAAGACGCTTTGGTGATGAGAAACAATGCTATGAAACTCCTACAAGAGGAAAGCAAGCTCCTCGATATCGTTCAGTTGGTCGGCGAAGACGTTTTACCGGACTCACAGCGTTTGGTACTTGAAATCTCAAGGATTTTAAAAACTGGTATCCTACAACAAAACGCATTTCATAAGGATGATTCGTTTGTCCCGATCTCAAAACAGTTCAGTATGCTGAAAGTCGTCTTACACCTTTACAATAGAGCAAAGGCTTGCTCAGAGCTGGGCATTCCAATTTCTCGTATCAAAGATTCAGAGCTGTTTGAACGCGTGGTAAAGATGAAATATACAATTCCAAATGATTATAAAGAGCCAATTGACGCCTTAATTCGAGACATCGATGGGTATTATGACGCTTTAACGTCAGAGTACGAATAGGAGGCACCATGTTAAAGGAATATTTGAGAATAGATAAAATTGAAGGCCCCTTAATCTTCTTAAAAGGGATCAACGAAGCCAAATATGGTGAAATCATCGAGATCTCTGTTGAAGGTCAAAGACGTCTTGGAAAAGTAATCAAAATAGATGCACATATGGTGGTTGCACAGGTATTTGAAGGCACTTCAGGGATGAGTACCGTCAATAGCTCAGTACGTTTCACTGGACAACCTCTTACCATAGGTCTATCAAAGGACATCCTAGGTAGGATGTTCAACGGTGTTGGGGAACCCATAGACGGTGGTGGTCCTATCTTTGCAAGTAAACGCTATAACATTAATTCAAGACCGATTAATCCAGTGGCAAGGCAGTACCCTAGAGATTTTATCGAAACGGGCATTTCTACTATAGATACTTTATTTACACTAATTCGTGGTCAAAAGCTTCCCATATTTTCAGGCAATGGACTGACACACAAGGAGCTAGCTGCTCAAATCGTCAGCCAAGCTAAAATCGCCTCTGAAACTGAACAAAAATTTGCAGTATGCTTCGTCGCTATAGGGATTACCAAAGATGATGGCGCTTACTTCGTCGAACGATTTGAGGAAAGTGGCACGATTAACAATGTCGTTATGTTTATGAACTATGCTGACGACCCTGTAACCGAGCGTTTGAGCATCCCTAAATGTGCTTTGACCGCTGCTGAATATCTTGCCTTTGAAGCGGATATGCACATCCTTGTGGTTATGACAGATATGACCAGCTACTGCGAAGCCTTAAGAGAAATCGCTTCTGCTAAGGAAGAGGTACCAAGTCGCAAGGGCTATCCAGGGTATCTTTATTCAGATCTTGCGTTTATTTATGAACGCGCAGGTATGTTAAAAACTAAGAATGGTTCTATTACCTTCTTACCGATACTTACCATGCCAAATGACGACATCACTCATCCAATCCCAGACCTTACCGGTTACATCACTGAGGGGCAGATCGTTCTCTCAAGAGAACTTTCTAACAAGGACTTCAATCCACCGATCAATGTCATGCCTTCGCTATCAAGACTAATGAAGGATGGTATCGGAGAAGGGTTTACACGAGAGGATCATCCCGACCTTGCCAACCAGCTATTTTCAGCATACTCCAAGGTTTTGGATATAAGATCATTAGCGCAAATCATCGGTGAAGCGGATTTATCCGATATCGACAAGCACTATATGACCTTTGGTAAAAGATTTGAAGAGGAATTCGTCAACCAAGGCTTCTCCACTCGTCGTACCATAGAGGAAAGCTTAAACCTAGGCTGGGAGCTCCTTGGTGAGTTGCCACCTGAAGCCCTCGACCGGCTCAATGACGAGTTAATTCGTAAGTATTATAGACGGAAATAAGGTGTACTATGGAAAAAATGACGCCAACAAAAGCCAATTTAATGAAATCCAAATCGCTTCTTGCCTTCTCAAAGCAAGGGTATCAGCTGCTTGATAAAAAACGTACGGTTTTAATTCGAGAAATGATGTCCATGATGGAAGAGGTAGAGACCCTTCAAAAAGATATTGATGAGGTGTTTACAGAGGTTTATGAAGCCCTCAAGCACGCTAACATCACCATGGGAACAAATGCGGTTATGGAAACTGCACTCTCTATTCCAAAGGATGAAGACATCAGTATCCTGAATAAAAGCGTTATGAATGTCGAGCTACCGACCATTAAGCAGGCCAAGCGTAGCAATGCACCGTCTTATGGATTTTATAGGACGAATTCAGCGGTAGATATTACTGTAATGAAGATGAAGGATGTGCAGCAACTACTTTATCGGCTTGCAGAGGTTGAAAATGCTGTATTTAGACTGGCAGAAGAAATAAGAAAGACCAGTAAACGTGCCAATGCGCTAGATAAGATTCAAATTCCAAAATATTCAGAGCTCACCAAGTGGATCGAAGATTCTCTTGAAGAAAAGGAGCGTGAAGACTTCTTCAGACTGAAAAGGGTTAAGGGTAAAAAGTTCTAACAAAGTCAGTTATCTAGCTGATAATAGAACAATTACTCAAACATTTATTTCGTGATTGTGTATTTTTATTCATAAATATGTATATATATTGTCCGAGAAACCTCCTCGTGTTATACTGGCATAGTTGTCATTTTATAATACTTTTGGAGGTTTTATTTTGGGTAAATTAAAATTCATCATCCTATCTCTAGTAGGATTTATATTCTTTTTGGTTCCAATTGAACTAATGGGCGAAGAAAAAATTGCCATCTCACACATTGTCAATCTCATCACTGTTAATTTCTTTGATACTTTTATACTTTTCACGATGGTTTGTGCGGGGATCGTTATACTGGGTACAGTGCTCTTTAACTGGATAACAGTAAAAAGTCCTTACTGGAATTCTGTGTTCAAAACGTCATGGCTCAACCAAGTCTTAAGAATTGGTGGTTCCTTTTTATATCTCATGGTCTTATCCAACTGGTTTAGCGATTTCTCATGGGCTGAACCGATTCTCAATCCCAACACAGGTGGTGTCATGGCTGGAGATGGTGGTCTTCTAACCACTTTATACATTACCTTCTTTGTAGGCATCATCGCGTTGCCGTTACTCACACATTTCGGCTCTGTTGAGTTTTTTGGCATCTTACTTGGACCGGTAGTTAAGAAGCTCTTTAATGTGCCAGGCTACTCTGCTGTTGATGCCATCGCCTCTTTCGTAGGAGATGGTACCATCGGAATCGTCGTAACTGACACACAGTACCAAAGGGGCTATTATAATAAAAGAGAAGCCTTCATCATTGC
>DJWQ01000043.1:0-3639 GCA_002441045.1 Firmicutes bacterium UBA6226
TTTTAATCTGAAAATAATCTAATGACGTTTTATAGTTTAAAAATACGATGATTACAATTGATAATAGTATTCTTAGTGCATATTGAGAGATTACTAATTGATTGTTAAGATATTGAATTGCAATTACTGTAGCAATATCATTAAAAATGTTATAAATCAAATAAAAGTTCGCTAGAATATAACCTCTCGTGTTACCCGAAAGCAAATCAATTCCTGCAAAAAGTGTTACAAAGCTTATAATTGTTGATGTGCCAAATACAAGAATAGCTGCAAAGGTTCCGCTTTCTGTATTAATCGAACCAGATACTAGGTTAGATGCAAGTGTCAACAACCCCATTCCAGCTCCTAAAATGTAAAGTGCCGCTAAAACTGTAATGCCTATAGGTCTGCTTTTTAACTTTTCTTTCATAGTGCCACCCTTCGTGAATTATTATAATTAGTATTCTTATTGTATCATAATCATCCTTTGAAAAGTGGTGTTTGGCTGAAAACAACGCATTTAAGAAACGATACTTTTTCAATTTTGTCACTCATTAATGCTTCTAAAAATCATATTTGGATTACTGGTTATTACTCTTTCAACGATGAAGGTGTTGATATTAGAATAATTATCAGTAAATTTAAGGATATTTTGTACCTCAGCATTTATTAATACACCTGTAATCTTTATACCATTATCTTCAAGAAAGTTTAGTGCTTCTTTTGCATCATCACTTGTAAAACCATATTTGAATACACTTTGATTCTTTCTTGATGCAGCGTATTTTAAAAGTGCTTTAAAATGGTTGGCATATCCCTCCGCTTTCCAATCTTCTATAGAATCAAAATTACTCACACCTTGGTAACGCCAATCTTGTGATGCAAAATAAGGAAAATCATCAAATAAAATATCACTGCCATAGCTTGATTGAGACTCAGGGATAAATCCAAGTTGCATCGCGTTTTCTTCATAATTGTCATCTGTTTTTACAGCAGCCCAAATCACATCAATAGATTCATTTTGTTGATTTAAAAGAGCTAATTCTTTTGTAGTAATCGGTTGGTTAAACGCTATATATACTGAGGCATAGTTTACACTTGACAGTTCCTTTAAATACGACTTTGAAGCTTCAAGATTATTAAACCAATATGGGAAAGTAGAATCGTTAAGTAATCGAGCATAATAATTGATATTCTCCAAATTTAAATTTGATCTGAGGTTCATGCCCAAAACAGTTCCTTTCATTATCGCTCCTGATTCAATAATATGATCTCTTTTAAACAAATCACTATATACATAGTTCGTTTGGTAGTTACCATAACCTTTTGACTCAGCACTGACAAAGGAAATATCAAATCCTGGCTGTGTCAACTCCATATTTGCCTTTAAATCAAAGAATAATACAGGCCAACCAGTAGGATCTATGATCTTATTGGGATTAAAGTAAAAAGCACCAACGAAATTAGGAAGTAGAAAGATCACTAAAATAACAATAACGCCGATGATCGATCCAATCCAGCCCCCTAGCTTCATCAGTTTCCGATTGACACGCTTGGATATACTTGCTTCAAAATCGGACAGTGATAATTTAAAATCGGCTTCATTTCTATAATCATCTGTTTCTTGATATATTTCATATGCTTCTTCCTTTAATACACTCAGATCATTTTCAGCCAAATAAGCTTCTATCACTATAAATTTTTCTATATCAGCTTCGATTTCTGTTCTTAGTTCTTCTGAACCCTCTCCTAATGTATAGGTATACAGTTTCTCTTTATAAGACATATTATTCTCCTTTCAAATCAACCTTTAGTTTTAATCGAGCTCTGTGTAAAATTACTTTTACTTTAGATTGGGATAGGGATAATTGTTTTGCAATTTGTGATATTTTCAAATCTTGAAAATAAAATAAATAGATAATTTCTCTATATAACGGAGGTTCGAGTTTAAGTAGTCCGTCATAAAGCCGCTTCGCTTCCTCACTCTTTATCATTTGATTGATCATCCCATTTTCGCTACAGTAAACAACCATGTGTTTCTCATCAAACTGCATCAGTCTCTTTCTTTTTCTGTAATCATCAATAAAAATATTCTTTAAGACAAAGAAAAGCCAATGTTTGAAATTTTGATTATTATTTGTGTCGTAAGATAAAAGTGCTTTATAAAATGTATCACTCACCAAATCTTGAGCCCAGGCTGCATCCTTTGTTAGTGAAAATGCATACAAGTAAAGCTCCTCCGAGTATAGTTTATAAGCTTTTTCAATAGTGTCTGATTTTGATTGCATTAGAAAACTCCTTCATTGCAATAACGTATGAAACTTCAAAAGGTTACACCTTTTTTAAGAATAATTATAAATAACTTGTTTTTATTTCGACGTTCATCAAATTAAATTTGACAAATCACATTATATAAGGTAACATCTAATTAGATGGTCATCAAATCAAATCAACTTTTACTTTCAGTTAGGAGGCAAAATGAATACACAAACACTTAAAACTCTCACCCACATAGCGACTCAAATTGATCTGCCTCAGACAAAATCTTTGGTGATTCAATATTGGTCCGAGAACAATGACCCATTATTGTGTGAGGAATTGGAAAAGGCTTTTTCTTCACGAGGCATTTCAACAGGTTTCATTGACTTTTCACCAAAATCTATAGCATCTAAAACACTAAATGGCACATTCAATTTAACTGATGCTGAACAATCCCTAATAGCATCATCCGACACTTTTTTAGATGTTATGGCAATCACGCCACAGCAACTGATGATGCTTTTAACGGAAACTGATCAAACCGCTTTTAGGTCGTTTATTAGATCACACTTTAGTGAACTCATGCATTCTCAAAAGCCACTTTTACAACTGCGTCTTCCTACTAGGGCGTTTTCTGAAATGGCTGAAATGCCATTTGAAACATACGAAAAACTTTGGCGCAAGCTTTCAAATATTGACTACAAGCTATTAAAAGCAACATGTAAGAATGAAATTGACAGATTATCACAAACACAATCAGTCACTATCAAAAGTGGTGAAGATCAATGTCTATCACTTTCTTATCACGCGCGGAAATGGCATTCTGATCATGGAAACGGCGATTTCCCTGCGGGTGAAGTTTACGTAGCTGTTTTAGAAGATAGCGCTAATGGCGAATTCGTTACCGGTAAAATTATGTGGGACGGTACTTGGTACGATCGTGTACGATTGTCATTTTCTAATGGTCGATTGATTCACTCAGAGTCAAAAGTAATCTACGAACAGTTAAGTGCAATAGCTCCTTCAGCACTTGTCATTGCTGAATTCGGCATTGGACTTAACCCACAAGCAACGGATTATACTGGATATGCACTTTTTGATGAGAAGCAAAAAGGAACGTGTCATATCGCCCTCGGTATGAATCAATACTTTGGTGGTGTAAATGATGCACCTGTTCATTATGATTTTGTAACGACACCAAGTGCGCTAAACTACAAATAAAAATTGTTGTAGCAATAAATGTGGAAATTATAATAATTATTATTATAAATATTAAAAAACATAACCTTACAAACAACTGTAAATAAGGAGAAAATCATGGAAAACAAAATAAAGAAACATAAGTCTTATCTTAAAGACTTAATTGATAATAAAAAAAATGAAATTAGTCTCTTAATGCAA